>CALYQE010000001.1 GCA_945281075.1 uncultured Lactobacillus sp.
CTCAACGACCTTAAAATGTATATTCAAGGCGGCAATCCTGTTTTGTACTACGGCTTTTCTTCATACCAGAAGCCTGGCGATAATCACCGCAACCACTGCAAAGTGATGGTTGGCTATCAAAAGAACAAGTTTCTCATTTATGATCCGCTCTATTATTCCAAGCATGATGGTCCTGGAACTGGTGGCAAAAATATGAGTTATGATCACGGCGCCATCGCTTGGGTACCCAAATCCGCAATTCAGAGTGAATTTTGCCATAAGGCAATTACTTTCAAATAACTAAAAAATGCGTTTCGGCTAAAATTAGCTGAAGACGCATTTTTTGTATGTAATATTCAAGCACTAGCATTGGTTTAGCTGCTTAAATGTTTTTAGAAATTATCATATTCAAAGTGATCATCATTATAGACAAAAACAGCACCAAGGCGGTCAGGATTATCATGCCAACCAGCAATCGGATGACCAGCAAAAAAGAGCCGCTTGCATTCAAGTTCTGCTTGAACCGAATCCTTCGTAAAAGTAGTGATGCCCGCCAAATCGGTTTCTACCGGGTAGCCCGTGCGTGGGTCAATTAGATGGTGATATTTATGCCCATCAACAATTAGATAGCGCTCATATGTCCCGCTGGTCACTGCAGAACATTCCGGAACCATGACGGAGGAGATGTTTTGTCCCCGCTTTTCCTTTGGATCCTGAATACCAACCGACCATTGACCATTAGCCCGCTTGGGCGAATCACCAACCAGCAAAATATTGCCGCCAAGATTAATGATGCCCGCATGAACGCCATAAGCCCGCCAAAAATCGCGCAGCCGGTCGGCAATCCAGCCCTTGGCAATGCCGCCAAGGTCAAGTTCCATGCCCAGCTTTTGGAGGTAGACCGTTTGATTTTCATCGTCTAAATCGACACTATTCGGGTCAATCAACTTCATCTTTTCTTGTATTTGCTCAGCAGTTGGCACGTGCGCATTGTTAAATCCAATTGCCCAGAGCTTTACCAAGGGACCAATTAAAGCATTAAAGCCGTAATTTTCTCGGCTTTCTTCAACTGCCAATTTGACCAAATCATAAACCGCACTGCAAACTTGAACTGGCTCTTTGCCAGCAGCCTGATTAATTGCCATCACTTCGGAATAACCCCGGTTGACTGTTAATAAGTCTTCATAATGATCAATCAAATCAAACGACTCATTAATGATGGTGTCATCGGTTGTGCCAAATACCTGCAAAGTAATCGCTGTGCCCAATGCACGGTGCTCACCAACCGCCTGTTCTAACGCTAAATTTTTAATCATTGACTTCTTTCCTATTTTTCTAAATATTTTTCTCTGATTGTTGCTTGCATCTGCTGATCAATCGCAAGCTCATTAGTAATGAATGATTCTAGCCCACCAAAATGCTGATTAATCGTGATTAAGCTGGTATCAAAGAAAGCATTGGCAACCGAACCTAAAATTCGCATATTGGCTCTGAAGAGATCATTTTCGCCGTTTTGCTTAAATTGCTGATCACGCTTGGCACGATAGTCATTAAGCATGTAATTTGAATATAAATAATCTTGTCTGATTACTTCCAAGTCGACGCCTAAAATCGACAAAACAACAGCCGTTACCAGCCCTGTTCTGTCTTTGCCTTCTGAGCAGTGATACAAAACAGCACCGCCTTCTACTGCGGCAATCGTGGCAATGATTTGGTGAAAACTGTACTGGGCAGTTTCCGTCAGAACATGGTCATGGTAGCGTCTGCACATCATTTTAAAGCCAGCATACTGATCACGGCGATACTCCGCAAATTCCTGACTAAGATCGAGTCCATTGCCGTTAGTGTTGTCTTCAACTGATAAAGGAAAATTGTAGTGTGCTACATTCGGCATCTCCTTATCTGGTTTTTTTCGGCATTCCGCTGGCGAACGTAAATCGATAATTGCACTTAAGCCATAATCTAACAAATAACGCTCATCAGCCGGAGAAATTCCGCTAATATTACCGGTGCGCAGCAAGCGGTGTTTTTTGATTTTCCGACCATTAAGCCCAACATAGCCACCAAGATCACGGGGATTGCACACTGACTTAATTGGCAATACGACTGGCTCAGACATAGATATCCCTTTCCTGACAAAAAAACCGAATAGTTAATTCTATCCGGTTATTTTACACTCTGCTAGGTGATCTAGCAAAAAATTATTTATTTGCTTGTTCAACGAACTTGAAGAAGTTGTCCATCATGGCATCTAATTGCTTGATCGTTGCTTCATCAGTTAATTCGCCGGTTTCTTTATTGAATTTGTCTGGAGCTTGGCCAATTAAAACTTCGTTTCCTGGCAAAACATTTGCACTCATATCAGGTGAAAGCAGAATTTCACGGATGTCTTCCTGCGCACGTCCGGTGCCTTGGCTGCCATATGAAGTACCAGCCACTGCAACAGGCTTCATCTTCATTACGTTCGGGCCAGCATGTGAACCTAACCACTCAAGACTACTCTTTAAAGCAGCTGGAATAGTGTGATCGTATTCTGGGGTTGTAATGATAATCCCATCTGCACTCTTAATGTCTTCGATCCATGCTTTAATTGAGTCATCAGCCATTTCTGTTCGACAGAAAGGAGTCAATTGATCGATTTCTTTAACTTCAATATCTGCTTGATCACTATAATGTTTAGCAATAAATTGTGCTAAAAAACGATTGTAAGAAAAAGCGGCATTTGTACCAACAATTGCTAATAATTTCATTCTTGGTCCTCCTACTTAGTAACTTGTGCGTACCAATCATCAACTTCATCGAAGAAGTGACCTAAGAATTCAATAGAAGACTTGTCAGTTAAGTCACCATTTTCATCAAATTGCTTCGGTGCAGTACCCATCATAAACTCATCACTATTAAAGATCTTAGCGCCAAAACCTGGAGCAGTCATTAAGCTCTTTAAACGACTTTGTGAACGAGAGCCACCTTGAGGCATTGGTGAAGTTGAAACAATTGCAACCGGCTTGTCTTTAAATGGGTGTGAAGTGCATGACAACCATTCAAGCGCACTACTCAAAGCACTAGTCACTGAGTGTTGCTGTTCTGGGGAACCGATTAATACCAAGTCAGCATCCTCAATTTCTTTACTCAAAGCTTGAACAGCTTCAGGAGCATCCTCGCCTTCTTTAAACATCGGTAAACCCTTAACAGTTGTTAGTTTAAAATCATATTTGTCAGCAAAATGCTTAACAATAAACTTAAGCAGTGCTTCATTAAAAGAATTATTGGCATTTGAGCCAGATAATGCAAGAATTTTCATAAAAACCACCTTTCAGAAAACTAATTTCTCTTCCAATTATTATATCATAATCTAAATTTTTTTGACCCAAAACATCACCTTGTCAGGCATTAAAAAAGCGGTAATTAAACCGCTTGCTCTTTTAGCTATTTACCTTTTTTATTGCTGCCTTTGTCGTCAGTATCAAAGAGAGAGACTTGGCTAGTTTCACTTAGCCAGTCGTTTAAGATTGCATCATTAATCTGGGCGGACAAAACGTTAACAATCTGTTTTTGCGAGAAACTAGCAATCCCGTTAACAATCAGAGAAGCAATGCCGATGGTCGTAATCCAGTTGGCAACCACAATGTTCTTAATTTTTTCATTTGAGTTATCCGAGTCTTTGAACTGCTCTTTGAATTTAGAAATTCCCACATTGATTAAAGTATCGGAAATAATCTTGCTGCCAAACTTACCATCAACAAACATTGCCCGAAAGAGGTTTTCGTGTTCTTGGGCAAAATCAATATAAGACAAATCCATATCAATCAAAGGCTGACCGGTATATTTCTTTTGCAAGATCTCGTTTTTTAAGTTTTCGGCAATTTTGCTTAAAACTTCCGTTCGAAGTTCATCCATGCTTTTAAACTCAAGGTATAAGGGTTGAGTTGAAAAGTGACCCGCTTTTGCAATATTACGCGCGGTCAGGCTCTCAATGCCATCTTTAACAACCATTTTATAGGCAATATTTAAAATTTTGCTCCGCCCAATTTCTTTTTTTCTCGCCATTTTGGTCTTCCTTAATCAACTTCCGCTAGCTCTAATGACAGCTATTAATTACAGCTGTTATTTATCTAGTTACAACTAATATTACTCCTCATTGTTTAAAAATTCATCGTAATTTGACGAAACCATTTCAAGTAAATCTTCTTTGCTCAAACCTTGCGCGGCACAGTATGAAAAGAAAGCGGCAGATAAAATGTAGCCTCGTTCGCGGTCATCCGTCAAATTCTCCGTAAAGTTCATGTTAATGCTTTGGTTTTCGTAATCCGTAACAATTTCAATTGCCTTGTTTTCTGACGATTCGCTCATTTTCCTCTCCCCCCTTATTAATAGTAAACTGATCTGATTTCAAGTTGTTTTGCAGCAGTCTATCTAATCTGTTATTTCAACTACCGTTAGCTTTACAATTAGCCACATGTTATTTATCTCAAAGGCCAATTAATTAAATTTGTAAAGTAACGGGTGAAAATAAAAATGTTACTGTTATTTTCCTTAAAATAAATAAGTAGCTGAATTTATAAAATAACAATAAATCATCTTATTAATAGAATAGTAAATTTTTGGTGCTTTTGTCAAGAATAATGTGTATTTTTTCACTTAAAATAATCAAATAAAACTTTTTAAAAAAACAAAAGTGTTATCAAACTTTGATTTATCAGTAAAAACTAATCGTAATCACCAATAACTCTTTTTTATCAAACTATAAAAAGAGTACGTCTTAAAACCCTTCTGCTCTAAAAAACGCACACTGTAACTATAATTATAATTATTTGGTGAAATATATAAATTTAACAACTACTGTTTTTTAATCATTTCCCCGTCCATCATCGTAAAGATCTGATCGGCGTACTTTTCTAACCTGGGGTCGTGTGTGACCAAGATAACAGCCTTATTGTAGTCTTTGGCCAAGTCCTTGAATAACTGACCGACTTCCGTCACATTTTCACTATCAAGTGAGGCTGTCGGCTCATCAGCCAGTAAAATTTTGGGATTAGCGTAAAGCGCTCGTGCAATTGCAGCGCGCTGTTGCTGTCCCCCTGATAATTCACTCGGATATTTATTAACTAAGTCAGTTAAGCCAAGCTTTTGCAATAATTTTTGCAATGTCTGCTGATCCAAGTTGTTTTGTTTTTTAACCCGCTTAACGAGCTCAAACTGTTCTTTTACGGTTAAAAAAGGAACAAGATTATACGCTTGCAAAACAAAGCCAATTTTGTTCAAACGCAAAGCGTCCGTTTCCTTATTGGACAACTCAGCAACCTGCTGGTTTTCAATTAGGACCTGACCAGCTGATGGTCTTTGCAAGGAGCCCGCAATTGTTAGAAAGGTACTCTTGCCGGCACCTGATGGCCCCATTATTAAAACTACTTCACCCAAATTGGCTTTAAAGTTGATTTTTTTCAGTGCTTGAACTTCTGCCGCCCCTTTGCCGTAAGTTTTTTGGACATTTTTTAATTCAATAACTGTCATTTTATTCACCTATTGCCTTTGCTGGATCGACTTTGATAATTGATCTAATTGGAATTAAGCTGCCAATCATCCCGGTTAAAAATAGTCCCACCGTGCCACTAGCAATAATCTGCCAAGTAAAACTCATTGGCACTGCCGCCGGCAGAAGCTTGGCCGTGATGAATGTCGCTGCCAGTCCCAAGACGATTCCTGCACCGACTAAGATCAGGGCCTGGCTGACGGTTGCCTTAACCAGCGTACTAGTGGGAATACCCTGCGCACGCATAACTGCAAAATTGTGCATTTTTTGCATTGTCAAAATATACAAGAAAACCGCGATAATGATCAGAGAAATTACAAATAGGAAACCGATCATTAATTGGAAGGTCATGTTTTGAGCGGTGTAGCCTGGCAGCTTATTAATAAAATCATTAATTGCATAAGTTTTCATGTTGCCGTGATTTTCACGATAATTGGCCTGACGCGAAATAATGGCCGATGCACGTAGATCAGGTATGCCTTGGCGCAACTTTTTCCAAGTAGGCAGCGTACCGTAGATAATTGGGGCGATATTGATTTTGGCATTCCGTGCGAAACCAACAATCTGATATTTTTGCGCAGAACCATTTAATTTAAGCTGATCGCCAAGGTGGTAGCCCTTGACTTTAAACGCTTGATCAACAACTACCTCATGGTCACTGTTGGCTTTGCGCCCAGCAATCAATTCCTGGTCTTGATAAATGAACTGGTTCTTTTTAACCCCGATGAACTGGGACGAAACTTGCGCTTTTGACTTGCTCTTTGCCACCACTGGCGTTTGCCCCAACAAAGCCTCATTTTTGCTCATCGTCACGTTGGCTAAATCCGTTTTAGTCAACACCGATTGACTCATGCTGACGTTGGCGTTCTTATTTAAAATAACCTGCTTGGCATTCCAGGTTTCAATTGCTTGCGTGTTCTCGCTGGCGAGTCCTACCGCTAACGAGGACAAAATGAAAATCAAGTAGCTGATCAAGAAAATCATCAATATGATCAGACCATAACGTAATTTTTCTTTTTTAATTTCTTTGATTGCTAAAAACACTATTTAGTCTCCTTTGTTAACAACATTAGTCCCGCCTTCAAGTGCGCTAAAACCGGTTTTTTCAGCTGCGGATCAACGATAATTTCCTTAATAGCAGCATGACAGAGGACCATCGCACTCCAGTTTTGCGTGCTGAGCTTGACAAAGACCTTGCTTGAAAAAGGGCGAACAACTAAACTTTCGTTGTACAGTACATGCATTTTAAACAGTTTGCTGTACTGACTGCACAAAGTTTGCTCAACAAAATCAACCACGTTTTGATAAAACGATTGCGGCTCATAGGCTGACGGCAGTTTAATAAAAGCATGAATCTCTGCTATTGCCTGGCGGTATAAATATTCATAAGCATCGCTTAGATCAGTAAAATACTTGTAAAATGAACCTCGTGCAATGCCGGCATCCTTAACAATGCGCGCCACTTGTGCTTTTTGCAGCGGATAGTTGCTAAATTCCCTTAATAACGCCGCCGTAATTAATTCTTTTTTGGCCGGCGGCAGTTTAATAAATGTTGATTTAACCATTATTTCTTCTTTCAAGCAGCAAAAAGTGACACCGTGTCACCAATTGAGTAAAGCATAACTCTGTTTAAAATTTGCTGCAAATAAAATGCTTAGTCTAACTAAAAAGAACAAAAAAACCGCCATCGCTGACGATTGCGGTCTTATAAGGCTAATAACCGGTTATAATAATTTATTCGGGGAATTCCTTGGCGGTATGAAATCTTTGCTAAAGCGCAATTATCCATTGTTTCAAATGAATTGATGTCGCCTTCAGCAAAATAATGGGCAAGCATCATGCGAATCAAGGTTCCATGACAAACTACCAAAATTTTTTGCTCAGGATATTGCTTTTGCAAATCAGCGAGAAAACTGCCACAGCGTCGGTCAAGCTCGGTAAAAGTCTCGCCGCTTGGAGCATATTGAACATAATTAGCCGCTGCCTTTCCCCAGGGATCAAACGCATCCGGATACTGCTTTCTCATGTCTGACAAGTATTGGCCGTCCCATTCACCGAAATTGAACTCAATCAGACGATCATCAAGAATGATGTCCTTGCGGTTTCTGGTAAAGATCTTAGCGGTTGTCAGCGCCCGTTTCATTGGACTTGAAAATACCACGTCAAAACCACTTGGGTCAAAGTTAGCCGCCGCTTTTTCGGCATATTCACGCCCCTGCTCATCAAGATCATGATCAAATAATGCTCCTTGAATTTTATTGGTTTTATTCAAATCTGTCTGACCATGACGTAAAAAAACTATTTCCATCTTATCCCCCTTTATTACTTATGCAAACTACCGCTTTTTGAAAGCAAACTCTGTTCGAAAAAGATAATTGCTTTGCGTTGAAGCTGCCGGAACAAACTCAAAGCCAAAGTCATTAAAATGCTGCAGGTCTTCGGGCTTGCTAAGTTGCTGCTCTGATGCAAAGCGAACCATTTCGCCGCGGGCCATTTTGGCATGAACCCCGACAGTCTGCCACTTATCCTGCTTTTTTTCCTGAAAATCAACCGTAATCATCCGGCGCTTGGCGGTCAAATATGGTGAAATGTTTTTCGAGTATTCTTTTGATGCTAAGTTAATAAGCCCGTCATCCTCGGCAAACAGCCAATCGGCAATGCTTGATCCCCAATAGTCATACAAGTTGGGCTCTTTAAAGCCCCACACCTTGTTTTTCATTTCTAACCGATAGGGCCAAACACCATCAAAAGGCCGCAAAACGCCGTAAAGTCCCGAGATGATCCTAACATTATCTTGGAGATAGGCTAAAGCAGGAGCGGAAAAGAGGTCCGGCGCCATATACTGGTACTGAATCCCGGAATAAGACATGATCGCTGGCGTTAAGTTGGTTTTTGGGGCAAGATCAAGCTGCTTTATTTGGCTCTGTCCCTGCTTAGTAGTTTGGCTACTAGACTGCCAAATTTTCTGCAGCTGGTCAAAGTCACACTGCTTAAGAAAAGTGGCTAATTCTTGCGCTTGTTTTAAAAAGCAAGGAACAGATTTTGCTGCAAACGAATCACTGTCGATTTTCATCTTCATTGCCGGTGAGATAATAATTTTCATCTTTCGTATTTACCGCCTTTTGGGTTAAACTAGTTAGTGATTGATATTGAGGAGAATTAATGAATGAATCCAGATTTTGCTATTGTTTTAAATTTTAAACTAAATGATGCTAAAAATGTAGATGCCGACTTTTTAGTCAAGACAGCACGCGATATTGGCGCCCGCGCCATTGTAGTTGATCAAATGCAAGACGAGTTTGTGAGTCCATGCGTTAAATATACTATCAGTTTAGTCGAGCCTCAAACCGGCCTTGATTTGAACGCTAGCAACGTTATCAATGCTATTGTTGCCAATCGCCAAAATGGCAAAGCTACTTTTATTAATGTTAATGCAGAAAACGGGCAATTTGAAGAGCACACGCAAAAAATGCTGACGGCCGTTAATCGCTGGATGCATCTTTTTGGGCACGCATTCAATGAAAGTAAGCCGGCTAAGCTGTCTGCTAACAGTGGCTTTATCCTGCAAAACCGCCACATGCCTTATCAAAAATACCTCTTCATTAATGCTCCGTTACCAAAGGAAGTTACCGTCACTGGGCTTGAAGTTGAACCAACTCGCGTAGAAATGATTGAAAAAAGAACGGAGCTCAAATTTGCTTACCAAAATCAGCAATTAACGATTGATCTTGACCAAGTTCCTGCTAGCGACATGAACTGGCAAGTGATCCGCATTCAAGCGCACCGCCCAGAAGATGATATTAAAGAAACCAAGTTTTAAGTAAACTCAATCATTCGTAATGCCAACAAAGATTCCTGCTGCTTTTCTAACGAATATATTTCGAGTCAGCAGTGGACAATTTATAATGCCCATAGACCAAAAAGCGTTCTATATAAAAGGCTATTGACGATTATTATTAGTTTATCTACAATTGCTGTGTAAGTATACTTGGAGGCAATTTATGCTGAACTTCAAAAAATCAAAGCAGTTAAAGTGGCTCATCAGTTTCTTTAGCGTCATAATTTTTGCAATTAATGGTTATCAGATCAAGCCGCTTTCAAATGATCATGCGGCAACCTCGCCGCGCCAAACAAATGTTGTTCATGCGGCAACTTTTAAACACCATTCAAGAACACATGTGATACTTGGCGCGCGTAATACCCAAGCAGTCTTTATTGCCAGCAATTATGGCAGGAAATATCACTTTAGTCGAAACTGTCGTGGACTTCGTCCTGCAAAAAGCAGAATTATTCGCATCACACAGAAACAAGCGATCAACAGAGGGTATACCCTTTGCAAATGGGAAAAATAGTCAAAACTTCAAAAGCACAACAACCTAGTAATAGGCTATTGTGCTTTTATTGTATGAAAACAAATTAATTTTCGGCTGAGATAGTTATTGTTTCAGGTATTCCAAGACCTTGGAAATATCTTCTTTCTTTTTAGCTGGCGCAATTTCTGGATTCTTCAAAATTTCGATCGCATGTTGCACCATCGTATATACCTGTTTGTCATCATCGCTGTCGATAATCAAATAGCCAATTTTAAAGTAAGATTCCAAGTTAGAAGTATCATTCTCATCCAGCGCTTTTTTGATTAAATAACCAAAAATCGCCTTCATATTACGCGTTCTCTTTTTCTTTTCCTTCTTTTTATCATAAACCGGTAAAAACAAGGCTACACAAACCGCCGCAATCTCGGCAGCAGCAGTCACCCATTCCGATAGTGGTCCAATTGCCATACTCTCACCTCATAATTTATTATATTATTTTGCCATACTTTTAGATTAAATAATAAAGGAATAAAAACAAGCCATCTAACTTTTTAACTGCCATTACAACAACGATTACGAGTTTTTTATTACCAAAAGCCAAACACAAATCTAGTTGTTTTATGTTGCTAAACTTGATCATAAAGAAACAGCAAGAAAAGTTATCAATTACTTTTTTGCTGTTTCTTAATTTTAACTCTTTAATTGTTACTGTCAGCTCTAGACTTATAAGTACCTTCCGTAGTGTTGACTACCAGTTCTTCACCTTCTTTAATGAAGTCTGGAACCTGAACAACCAGGCCAGTTTCCATTGTAGCCGGCTTACCAGTTCCAGTAACAGTTGCACCTTTAATTCCCGGTTCAGTATGAACAACCTTCATCACAACCGTAGCCGGTAATTCTACCCCAAGAAGTTTGCTGCCGTCAGCAAACTCTAGTTGAACTTCAATATTTGGCATCAAATAAAGGCGGTCATCACCAAGTTGCTCACTAGAAATTTCGTATTGCTCATATGTTTCAGTATCCATAAAGGTGTAAACATCACCTTCATTATAAAGAAACTGAGCCTTTTTCTTCGTGATTTCAACTAATTCAACTTTTTCAGTTGGACGCATTGTCTTATGAACAACGGCTCCACTTTCAATGTTGCGCAAATCCATTTGCATTACCGTGTTGCCCTTGCCTGGCTTATGGTGATTCGCCTTCAAAACGCGAATCATTTTACCATCTTGACTAAAAACCATGCCCTTTTTTAAGTTTATTGCTTGCACCATCTTGATTGCTCCTTTTTCTTTTGTAATAAATCAACTCCAAGAAGAACTACGCTGGAGGCAAAGCAAATTTTTTTATCAGTAATAAATAAATCGTATTCATACTGTTTAGTATAACAAAGTTGCGCTGATCAAGGTACAGTTAAATTGACAATTTTGCAACATTTAGTTTTACTGCGCATCGTTTAAGAAGATGCTAAAACTCGCGCAAGTAAATTTTGTCAATCAGGTGTCCAGTTGTTTTATGCAGGATTAGACTAGCACGCTGCTTAGTTGGCGCAATGTACTCGCGCAAGTTAACGAGGTTAACCATTTGCCAAGTATCTTGAGCCAACTGCAAAGCGGCTTCTCGTGGGCCATTGGCCATTTCATAATAAAAATTGGTCGAATTATTTTTATTCATTTCTAATACCCGAACGAATCTTTGCATGAACCACTTTTCAATTAAATCTTCTTCCGCGTCAATATAGATTGAAAAGTCAAAAAAGTCGCTAGTCACGATTTGGCCGTTCGTTGGCAGTTGCAGGGTGTTAATGCCTTCAACGATTAAAATATCTGGATGCTGAACATGACCGTATTGGCCTGGAACAATATCGCTTAGTTCTTGAGAATATAACGGATAAGCAACATTTTCTTTACCACTGAGAATATCTTTTAAAAAATCGCTTAACAAGTTCATGTTGTAGCTTTCGGGGAAACCCTTGCGATCAAAAAGATTACGACGCTTTAGCTCCTCGTTGGGATAGATGAAGCCATCCGTTGTCATCATGTGAACATTTAAATCTGCAAAGGTTCGGCTCAGCAGCATTTGTAAAAGGCGCGCTGTAGTTGACTTGCCGACCGCAACCGAACCGGAAATACCAATAATAAACGGCGCCTTAATTACTTTTTGCCGCAAAAATTCCGACTGGTGCTGTTGCAAAGTCCGTTTTTCTTGATAAACCAAATAAAGGTAACTGATCAAACTGCCATATATTTCGCGCACATCTGTGAGGTTGATGACATCACCAAGCGATTTGATTTTTGCCAATTCTTCCTTGGTTATGTTTACCGTTTTGTTTGCCGAAAAAGATGCCCATTCGTCTCGCTTAAAGCACAAATAATTCTTCATTTTTTCGTTCCTTAATTTACTTTCATCTATTATATATAAAATCTAGTGCTTCGCATAACCAGCAACTTCAAAAAAACCGGCTGCAATTAGCCCTATTCCAAAGCAAAAACCCGCCTTGAGTGCGGGTTTTCACTATAGATCATAAAACATCATTATGTGCTCAACGCCAGCTTCGGTGAATACATCGCCTTTTGTTTGGTAGCCCAAGTGGTCATAAAACGGTTTAGCCTGCATCTGAGCGTGGCAAGCCAAGCGCTTGATACCACGTTCTTTTAAGTACTCGTGAACCTGGTTCATCATTTTCGAACCTAAACTTTGCCCTCGCGTTTCAGCAGCAACCGCCACCCGGCCCAGCATCCATTCACCGTCTTCTTCAAAAAGGCGACAAACCGCTAATGCGGTCGTTTTTTCGGGGTTAAGCAAGTAAACCTGAATTGCGCTCAGGTCCTCATCATCTAATTCTGGTGCCGTGATTTTTTGTTCTGTTACAAACGTATCGATCCGCAGCCGCGCAACGCAGTAGACTTCACGGCCACTCATCTCATCAATTTTTTTAAACGAAAATTTTGGTTCCTTCATTTTCTTTTACCTATTTTTCTTCAAAAGTATTTTGGTCTACTTCGAGCAGTGGGCTTCTTTCACCAGTATACAAGATATCTAATTTGTACATTGCCCGCGAAGTAATTGTGTAAACCAATTGCGTTTCATCAACGCGCTGGTAATTATCGCTCGAAGCACCCCACATAACAACTGCATCAAACTCTAAGCCTTTGGCCAAATAAGATGGAATTACCAGCGTCCCTTCGACAAGACGCTGATTAGCCGTTGCGATCAATGTCGCCTTATTTTGACCCTGCTTGATTTTAGCCGCAACTTTTTTGGCTTGCTTTAAATCTCTCGTAATAACCGCCGTCGTCAAGTTTCGCTTGTCGTTGTCCTTTAAAAGCTGGTTTAACACTTTAAATACGTCTTCTTCATCAGCCCTTCCCCAGATAACGGGTTTAGGCCCTTGACGGTTAAAGGACTCAATCTTTTCTCCTTGCCGCAGAATCTGTTTGGTAAAGTCAGTCAGCTGCTTAGTCGACCGGTATGACTTGGTTAGCTGTACCACATCGGTTTTTTTGGGGTCAAACAGGCCACTGATTTGCTTCAGCAAACTTTTACTTTCATCTTTAGTAAAAATAGCCTGGTTAAGATCGCCCAACATCGTAAATTTGGCCCGGGGGAAATTATACTTTAAGTAACACAGCTGGAATGGCGTATAATCCTGAATTTCATCAATAAAGGCATAGCGCATTTCATAATTAACATGACGGCCAGTGATTAAATCATATAAATAGAGGTATGCCGAAACGTCGTTCATATGAAGATAGTGCTGCTTAAAGCCCGCTTTAACTTCTTCAATCTGCTCATTCCAGTCTTCTTCACTAATGTCCCACTTAGACAAATCCGTCATTTTGGGCACCGCACGCAAGAAGTTCAGATACTGCGCCCGCATGTTAATAAAGTTATTGTGCGTAATTTGTTGGAACACCTTGTTCAAGGCCTTGACCACAATTTTGCGGCTGAGAAACTTTTCTTCTTTCTCCTCTGATTCAAATTCTTGATCAGGACGATCATATAGTTCATTTAATTGTTCTTGGCTTAAACTTTGAATTTCATCAGCTACCCAGGCTTTTTTACTTTCTGAACCAATCTTGCGGTTGAGCGTTTTGATCAAGTTTTCACGGGTCGCATCAATACGATTGCTTAAGTTATAGTTGGCGTTAAAGGAGTAGTAGACTTCACTAATCTTGGCTTTTTCAAAAAATGGTTTTTGACGGTCACGGAAATAAATATTTTTAAAGATCACACCTCGCTCATTGAGGTGCTTGGCATAACGCGTCAGCAAATTAAAAAAGCTGGTTGAGTCTTTAAACCGACTAATTGCTGAATCGGCCATTGTATCTTCAAACTGGTCAAACAAGTTTTCCACAGTCATCCCCGGCAAGCGGCGAGCGACAAACTGCCAGTAAGTCATTTGGACCATGTTTTGCTCACCCATTTCCGGCAAAACATTTTTAATGTAATCATTAAATAATTGGTTCGGGCTAAACATAATGACATCGCTGCTAGTTAAGTTGCCGCGATAGCGATACAGCAGGTAGGCAATGCGCTGCAAAATAGCGGAAGTTTTACCGGAGCCAGCAGCACCTTGCACAAATAACAAGTCGGCACTGGTATTTCTAATGATCTTGTTTTGCTCACGCTGAATGGTTGTCACAATTGACTTCATTTGCGTGCTCGACTTTTCGCCTAGTACTTCCAGCAGCATTTGGTCACCAATTGATTCATTCGTATCAAACATATTGATGATCTGACCGTTTTCAATCATAAATTGCCGCTTCTTAGTCATTTCAACGGTAATCTCCCCTTCAGGAGAATTGTAGGAAACGTCACCCAATTTGCCATCATAATAGATGGAAGAAATTGGCGCACGCCAGTCATAAATTAAAAAGTGATTGTTTTTATCAGCAAATGAGCCTAGTCCAATGTAGATCGTTTCTGTTTTTTGACCGTTTTCCTTAAAATCAATCCGAGCAAAATAGGGCCTTTGTTCTAGTTTTTGAACTGTATTTAGCTGTCGAGCGGAATGCTGCCAAGCATTTTCCCGCTCATTAAGAAGCTGCTGCTGCTGATGAATTGATAAAGCTGTTTCCATCGAGGTCGAGTAGCCATCATAATCCAGCTTAACATCATCGAAGAAATGTGAATTTATTTCCCTAGCCTCACCCTCTGCCGACTTAATCGAAGAGGATAATTCCGCTTTCTTTGACCTAATCTTTTTCAAAATTTGGTCAAGATGCTTTTGCTCAAACTGCTTGTCATTAATTTGTTTTAACATAACGTCACCTATACATTTTATTAACTCAACAACTTTTTAAAAATAACGTTATTTTTGTTTTTAAAAAGGTTTGATAACAATTTTACAATATTTTTAGTTATAAAATTAATTTTTTAGTTAAGTTTTCTTGAATTTTCCAGATAAAAACCGTGAAATTATAAGGGAAAGTGTCTATAATATAGTTATTAAGAATTTTATTACATATAGAGACACTATTTCAAATATAAAGTAACGGAGCTGAAATATTATGAAGAACTTGGATCGTTTTTTTAATAAACTAGCCTGCGCTTTCATTATTGTTATTGCAGTTATTGGTTGCCTTGAACCTCTTGCCAACAATATTCTTACTAGTGTACCAAATCAAGTCGTTTATGCAAAAAAATCAAAGGTTCGGAATAAAAAAGTCACAGCATACAGCAAAAATTTCAATGCCTCCCCAGTTTATAAATGGAGTTCTCCTACTGCTAGCGTTTACCTTAATCTTACCAACAAAAAATTGATTTCTGCCTCCAAAGAGGCGATAAGTGCATGGAATAACACTAACGCTTTTACTTTTACCGAGACGAACAATAAAAAAGATGCTAACATAGTTATTGATGAAGTTTACGATCAAGATTGCAATTACGCTGGTTATACAACCTCTCATTATTATGTTAAATCTGGTGAGCTAGTTTTAGCTGAAACCAAGTTAAATACATATTACCTTGAAAATCACTCGCCATATGATTACAGTCATGATCGGATTGTCAACACAGTTGAACATGAACTAGGTCACGCAATTGGTCTCAAACATGACAGCGGTGAATCAGTAATGTACCCTACCGGGTCAATCTATTCAATTCAAAAAGACGACATTCAAGCTCTGAAAGATTTATATAACAATTAATTATAAGAAATTGAGCTCATAAATGAAAAGAATTTATATCATTCGGCACGGTCAAACCTATATTAACCGTTACAATAAAATGCAAGGCTGGTGTGACACGCCATTAACTCAAGCGGGACTTGATGGCGCTAAACAGGCTGGACAAGCATTAAAAAATATTCCATTTGATATTGCCCTTTCAAGTGATTTAAAAAGGGCAAGTGACACCTGTGAGATTATTATTCAGCAAAATTGTCGACAGGCTGAACTGCAACATCTTGCTAGCCCATTTTTCCGTGAACTATTTTACGGTTATTTTGAAGGCATGGATAGTGACATGGCTTGGCAAATGATCGGAGGGCCTCACGGCTACCATAATCACTATGACCTCTTTAAAAATGAGTCGCTTGATACGGTTAAAGATTGGGTCAAAGAAGCAGATCCCTTCCACGAAGCTGAAAATGCACAAGAATATTGGAACAGACTTAATCAGGGCTTTAAGCTAATCGAGCAGCTTGACGGTGCGGAAAATATTCTACTCGTTACCCACGGTCTTACCATTCGCAGCATTGCTGCCAAATTTGGTGACTTTGATATTAGCGAAGGTCCGCGAAATGCTTCAATTACAATTTTAAACATGACCGCTCAAACTAAAAAAGTTGTTTCCTATAACAAGATGGAAGTCTAACAAATCAGGTCCGTTTTTCCAGCTCATTTTATCAAAACTCCATTTATTAAATAATGATAAATGGAGTTTTTTTAGTTAGTGCTTTTTCACTCGTTATTTTAATTAAAAAGCTAATATCTTACTTCTGAATGTATCTATTTCGGCTTTTTATCGTTATAATGGATATTAAGTACCCTTAGCAAAAATAATAATAAAATGAAATGAATGGAAAAAATAAACTGAGTTAAAAGAAATGAATAAAATTCACCGTTTAAGTATCAAAATATTTTCTGCAGTGACATTATCTTTCGCCTTTGTTAGCTGTACCATCTCTTCTTCTCATCCGGGTTCACCGTTTATTCCTACACAGATCGCCTACGCTAAAAAGAAGACTGCACCTAGGCGCTGGAATAAACCCAAAGCTTTAGTCTATCTGCAGCTAGGTAAAGATGAAAACTTAATTGCTGCTACTAGTGATGCCATTAGAGAATGGAATAAAACTAAAGCCTTTACTTTTATCATTACCAACAAAAAGAAAAAAGCGCAGATTGTCGTGGAGCTTTGGTACAGCACAGCAACCGACTATACCGGCTACACTACTTGGTCCTATAACCTTAAAAACAATCGAATGCTGGCGGCAAAAATTTTTCTAAACCAATATTATTTAGAAAATTATACGGATCAACCAATGAGCTACGAGGATGGAGTCAAGGTTATTGAACATGAATTAGGCCATGCAATTGGTCTTAATCATCGAACAGACGTCCCGTCTATCATGGATCCAGAAAGCCAATATGCCATTCAGTCAGTCGACATTAAGACCGTTAAGAATATTTATCGTAAATAACCATAGCGTATGCAGTCAAATTAACCTCATGATCATTATTTATTATAATCGCACTACAGTGCTGACTTCTCCATTATTTTTGGCTCTTTATCTCGTAGTTTGCCGGCGTTATTAATGTTAATCATTAGCTTTTTTAAAATGCTGTAAAAACAGTTGGAAGAACGCAAAAGTCAATTCAATTAGCTGGGATAATAAGCCCATTCAAGTTTGGAAGTATCAGTAACTAGTCATGGCCAAAGCAAAATACTTAGAAGTTGTTCAAACAATCTATGTCAGAATTGAAAACGGAACCTATAAGTGCAGGTGCGGCTCTGCCTAATCAAGTGAAGTTAGCCGATGAATTGGGCGTCAACCGGCTAACTGTTAAAAAGGCGCTCGACGGTTTAGAAAGATGAGGTCTTATTTATAAGCAATCCGGCCTAGGCATTTTCGTTTCAAATAAACTGCCGATCCGCAGCGAAGTCGATTCGCCCACTAATTTATTTACCGGACTTAAAAAACCGTTGAAACTGATAATATTAAAAGCAAAATTATCAGTTTTTCCGTTGACTTTCCCAGTAAAAAAATTCAAACTTACCTTAATTTAAGCGCAAACGAACCAGTTTATAAAATTTTTCGTCTAAGAATCGTTGATGATCAGCCTTTAACGCTTGAACGGACCTATAATCCCGGTTGCACTCGTTCCAGGTTTAGATGAGGATATATTGCATTCCTCAATCTATCACTACCATGCATCATCACTTGAAGTTAAAATTTGGGCGTGCATACCGCAAAATTAAAGCAAGTAAATCCGATCAATATGATCAAAAACACCTGCTCGCCAAAAAAGATGACCCAATGTTGGAATTAGAACAGCTAATTTGGTTGAACAATGGTAAAACGGTTGAGTATTCAACTAGCCAGAACCGGTATGATCAAAGAAACTACCCTATCGTTGAAAACTTTCGGTTTTAACGAACTTTTGCATAATCAAAAAAGAAGAGACTGCTTTTGCGTCTCTTCTTTTTTTGATTGCAGCTTGCTTTAGCCGCCAAAATAAACCTTTTGGACTTCTGGATCGGCCAAGAGCTCCTTACCTGAACCGGTAAGCTGCACTTTACCCGTAGCCAGAACGTAGCCCCGATCGGCAATTGACAAGGCCTGCTTGGCATTCTGCTCGATTAATAAAATGGTCGTGCCTTTTTTATTCAGTTCCTTGATAATGCTAAAAATTTCCTGAATATACAGGGGCGATAACCCCATCGAAGGCTCATCCAGTAAAAGCAGCTTGGGCTTGGCCATTAGCGCGCGCCCAATCGCTAACATTTGCTGCTCACCGCCAGACAAGGTTGCCGCATCCTGATTTCGCCGCTTCTTCAAAATAGGAAAACGAGCAAAGATTTCCTGGTAAGTTTTGGCTGTTTCTGCATTATTTTTTTGCAAAAAGGCCCCCATCTGCAAGTTTTCCATGACGGTTAGCCCAGAAAAAATGTGTCGCCCCTCCGGAACTTGTGAAATCCCTTCCTGCACAATCTGCGGTGCTTTTTTGCGAGTCAAATCTTCGTTGCGGTAAACAATTTTACCTTCTTTGGGCTTTAACAAGCCAGAAATTGTTTTAACAATCGTCGACTTGCCGGCACCATTAGCACCAATTAGGGTCACGATTTCACCTTCGTTAATCTCGAAGCTGACCCCTTTTACTGCCTGAATGACGCCATAATTAACAGATAAGTCCTGTACTTCTAGCATTGCCATCTAATCTTCACCCTCCCCTAAGTATGCTTCGATCACCTTCGGGTTTGATCTAATCTCATCCGGCGTACCCGTTGCCAGTAACTCACCTTGATCAAGCACATAAATTCGCTCCGCCAAGTTCATGACTAGCGACATATCGTGTTCAATCAATAAAACGGTAATTTGAAATTCTTTTTGCACGCGTTTAATTAAATTGGTTAAATCGGTTGTTTCTTCAGGGTTCATGCCAGCTGCAGGTTCATCTAAGAATAAAATCTGGGGTTTAGTCGCTAAAGCACGCACAATTTCCAGACGGCGCTGAGTGCCGTAAGGCAAATTCTTGGCCAGTGTCTGTTCATAGTCGGTCAAATCAAAGATCTCAAGCAGCTTTTCAGCTGCAATTCTCATTTCTTTTTCCGTTTGATAGTAACTTGGCAACCGCAAAATTGTGGTCAAAAAGCCCTCGCGATATTCATTAGTCATCGCGGTCAAAACATTATCCATGACCGTCAGGTCTTTGAATAAACGGATATTTTGGAAAGTCCGCGATAAACCTAAGTCCGCAATTTGCACAGCACTTTTATGCGTTAAATCATATGTTTGCTGGTCGACTTGTAAATCAATTTTGCCGCTGGTGACCTGAACCATCCCGGTTAAAAGATTAAATAAAGTCGTTTTGCCGGCACCGTTAGGACCAATCAGAGCAACCAGCTCATGCTGATCTAAGTAGAGTGACACGTCATTGACCGCCGTTAAGCCGCCAAACTTGCGCACTACATGCTCAACTTGCAATAAATGCTCCATGCCTTAGCCCCTTTCTTTCTTACTAAAATGATTGGTAATTCTTTTTAGGGAGAATTCCCAATTGCCCAAAAGACCTGACGGCTTAAACAGCATAATCAAGATTAACGCAATTGCGTATATTACCATTCGCAATGAACCAAAGTTCTGCAAAACCGTATCCAAGATCCCTAAAACGGTCGCTGCGAGAAATGTTCCTGTCATGCTGCCAACGCCGCCAAGAACAACAATTACCAGAATTGAGATTGACTCCATAATGCCAAAATTCGAAGGAGAAATAGTCTGAATGTATGAAGCACTCAAACTGCCGGCAATGGCTGCGGTAGCGCCACCGATCACAAAAGCTGCTAATTTCCACTTAGTCGTGTTAATGCCCATTGCTTCGGCGGCAATTTCGTCTTCACGCACAGCCTTAATTGCACGTCCATCACGTGAACGAATCAAGTTCAAGATCACAATCGTCGTCAGACAAACCAAAATATAAACGGTCGGCCATGAGCAAAGCTGCGGAATGTTGAACATTCCTGCTGATCCACCGGTGATTTTCAAATTATTAATGACATTACGGATAATTTCCGCTGCGCCTAAGGTGGCAATAGCAAAATAATCGCCCTTTAGCCGAATAAATGTTGCTGTACCAATAATCGTAGCTAATAAAATCGCGATCGCCATGCCCACCAAGACTGACACGATAAAACCAAGTTCGCTGCTCATGTGTTGGGTGATGATTGCCGTTGCATATGCACCAATTGCCATAAAGCCAGCATGCCCTAACGAAAACTGCCCGCTAAATCCAATAATTAAATTCAGTCCACTGGCCAAGATGATATTGATCCCGATGGTGACCAACATGTTTTCGATAAAATCGTCAATTACCCCGATCATGATCAAAGTATTAATGAGGTAAAAACCGCCAACCATCAAGACGAGCCAAGACAAAATGTATTTCCAATTTGCTTTCATTTTGCCACCTAAACCTTTTCCTTAGCATTTTTGCCAAAAATACCAGCTGGTAAGAAGAGCAAAATAACAATTAACACGAAGTAGACAACCGCATCTTTGTATGACGACAAGCCAATCGATTGGAAAAAGGTTTCCAAAAAGCCGATTAAAAAGCCACCAAGCGATGCCCCTGGAACAGAGCCAATACCACCTAAAACTGCGGCAACAAAGGCTTTAATTCCCGGTGTCATCCCCATCAACGGGTCAATTTGGTTATAGTACATGCCGATCAAAACACCGGCTGCACCCGCCAAGGCCGATCCTAGAGCAAAGGTAAAGGAAATAGTATGGTTAACATTAACGCCGACTAATTCAGCCGCATCGGGATCAACGGAAACCGCCCGCATCGCACGCCCCATCTTCGTCTTTTTGATAATCAGCTGCAACAAAATCATTAAGATCAAGGCTGTGGCTAAAATTAATACTTGAATATTTGAAATAATAATATCGCCAATGTGATAGTTAACTTGCTCAATAATCTGCGGAAAACTACGTGCATTTGAGCCTACTAAATATGACATCCCGTTTTCCAGTAAAAACGAAACACCAATAGCCGTAATTAAGACAGCGATCCGTGGTGATTTACGTAAAGGCCGGTAGGCAAAATACTCAATTACCACGCCAGCAATCGCACTGACAATCATTGCCGACAATAAAGCCGTAATAAAATTAAAATGCCATAAGCTAATTGCATAATATGCAAAAAATGCACCAAGCATATAAATGTCGCCGTGAGCAAAATTAATTAACTTAATAATGCCATAAACCATGCTGTAGCCTAGCGCCAATAAGGCGTAGATCGAGCCTAGCGACAACGCATTAATGATTTGCTGTAAGACTATTTGCAAATTGATCGCTCCTTTATTTTATGAATTCGCTAACTATTCTTGTTTGAACTATTCAACCTTAAAGGAATTACTAATTTTGCCATTGGTAATCTCCTCAATCACAATCGCTTCGTCTGGGTTGTGGTGTTTGTCGATTGTCATTTCACCAGTTACGCCTTTAAAGCCAGTTAACTTAGCTAAACCAGCGGCAATCTTAGTTGAATCATCGGATTTTTCGTCTTCAATTGCTTGCTTAACCATATAAACGGAATCATAAGCTAATGCGGCAAAGGCAGGTGCGTCTGCATGATAACGTTCTTTGAATGATTTCAAAAATTTAGCAGAAAATGTTTCTTTGGCAGCAACGCGAGTTGAAAACGGTGTGGTATAAAAGATTTTAGTTGCATTGTTGGCACCAGCAATCTGGACTAATTTTGAGTCACACATACCGTCGCCGCCAACGATTGGAGCCTTAATCCCCATTTGACGGGCTTGCTTGATGATTAAACCAATTTCTGTGTAGTACCCTGGCACATATATTACGTCGGCATTTTTAGATTTAAACGAAGTTAGAACTGCATTAAAGTCCTTATCACCAGCCGAATAGGTTTGGCTATCAACAATTTTGCCTTTGAAAGTCTTCTTAAACGCCTTAGCTAAGCCTGTACCATAATCACTAGAGTTGTCAGCATAAATTGCTACCCGCTTTGCCTTCAGCTTGTCCATGACAAACTTGGCTGCACTTTCACCCTGAATATTGTTTTGGAAACATGCACGGAAAACGTATTTCTGCACCTTGCCGTCTTTTTGCAAAGTGAAGTTTGGATCAGTTGCCGAAGGGCTAACGAAAGGTACAGCTGCCTTGGTAATGTTTGGAATTTGTGCTGTTCCCGCATTAGTAGTAGCAGGCCCCACGATTGCCGCTACCTTGTCCTTGGTTGCCAATTGTGCTGCAACAGATGCTGAAGTCGCTGTCGAAGACTTATTATCGCGGATAATCAGCTTAATCTTCTTTTTATGACCATTGACATCAATTCCGCCAGCCTTGTTGATCTCATCTGCAGCCAACTGGATACCTTGCTTTTCAGCATTACCGTAACCGGCTACCGCACCTGAAAGCTCCAGATTAACCCCAATTTTGACGATATTCTTGTCCTGCTTGGTACCGGCATTATTGCCGCCATTTTTGGCCACTGAACAGCCCGCCAGCATCAGCGCCGCGGCGCCCGCTGTAAAAATATTCACTACCTTTTTTGTGATTTTCATCATTTTCTCCTTTGTTTTTCAATCAAAAACCTCATTCAACTTAATGAATGAGGTTTAAGTTAATCAAGCCCCATTCATCAAGACGTAAACAAGGGCTTAACTTGTGCAAATCACCATCAGCAATTTGTTTTTGCTAAGTCCTTCTCGACAACAAGGCAATAATAATTTTTTGAGTATTGGTCATTTTAACTTGCGCTTTTCGGCAACCATATTTAGTTTTCATTAAAATGACCTCCCAAAATTTAATTTAATACTTAGAATTATAAGCATCTGCTTTTTAAGTGTCAAGATATTTCTTAAATTATTTTAATCATAAATAAATTAAGCAAATCTGTTGGATTATCTTAAAGTTTCATCTCGTTTCGGATTATCAAATGAAAAAGATCGAAGATGAATTATTATTAGCAAAATCACGCTTAAATAATTAGGAAGAAACTTCTTGAAACTTATTTATAATTCAAGCTGTTCATCACGCTAGAAAATACTAAATTACCATGTGATACTTTTAACTTTATGTTAAAATGGAAGAGATGATAAGGAGGCAAAAAAATGTTTGCAACAGTTTTTTATTGGATCATTATTGCCGTTACAGGCTTATGGGGAGTATGGTCAGCTGTCTGGTCCATCATTTACATCGTTAAACATGAAAATGGGAACTTATGGATTTTCGCCATTATTAATACCTTGGTGTTTGGGTTATTAGGATTAGCTAATTTGATTTATAGTACAGAAGGAAACCAGTGGTATTGGTTTGCTTCCTCACGAGCTGACATTAGTTTTTTAGTTTACACGCTGTGGGCTTATTTTATTCTTGTCATAATCCAGTTTATTTGCGGCTTTACGCGCAAGCCTAGCAAAGCATCGTAATCAAGTTGAGACATTTTTAATAATAAAAAAGTTGATCCTATCCTAGTAGATCAACTTTTTTTAACTCATTCTTGTTTAACGTTAGCTTTAAAATTAATAGCCTCTTGTTAAGCACTCTTGAATTAGATCAAAAGTTTCAGAGAATCCAACATACTCCGAAAAATTTTCTTTTAGCATATTTAAAGCCTGAGCGGTAAACTTAGTTGCCAAATTTTGAGCATATTCAATTCCTCCCAAATCATTAACTAATTTATCAATTTGGGCTAGTTCAGGTAATGATAATTTTTTCCCAATCTTAACTAAGTCTTTAAGCTTACCAGTTTTATCTTTTCTTAACGCAAAAATTAGCGGACCAGTATAAACTCCATTCACGACATCCAGTAAAACCGGCTTTTTCAGTTCTGCTTCTGTAGCTGTAAAGTCCAAAATGTCATCACGCAATTGAAAAGCTTGACCAAATAGTAGCCCTACTTGCTGTGCCTTTTTGGCTAGCGATCTACTAAGACCGCCTTCGAGTGCACCAATATAACAGGCATAACCAAAAAGACTAGCAGTTTTTCCACGTATTTGTTCAAGATATTCTTTTTCAGAAATCATCGTGTTGTATTCGTTACCATACTGCATCGTTTCACCAGCTAGAATTGTCTGCATAGTGTTTCCATTAATTCGCAAATCAGTTATACGCGAAGTGTTTTCACTTAAAAGTTGTAAAGAAAGTGCAAACAAATAATCTCCTGAATATAACGCAATAGTTTTACCGAACTCAGCTTGAACTGACTTTCTTCCTCGTCTAGTAGCAGAATTGTCGATGATATCATCATGAATTAGGGTAGCATTGTGAAGGATTTCTACAGAACTAGCGATGTTATAAATTCTTTGCTGATTTTGTTTATTCCCCATTTCTCCAAAAAGAATTACAAAACTAGGACGCAACTGCTTTCCGGGCGTAGAAAAGGCGTATTTAAGGGCTTTACCCAAATCACCTTTGGGTAGAGTTACGTTTTGATGAATTATTTTCTGAACTTTTATTAATTGATTATCTAGCCTTGTCATTTTAATTTCCTTTGTCAACCACGGTTTTAATAAAACTGAATGCCCCTGCGTAATGCAAAAGGTAATTACTAATTAGACCAATCAGCAAACCTGATAAAATTCCAAAAATCGTTAACAGCGGTAAATATAAAAAGAGATATTTGCTTTGTGCAAGCATCGCCGCTATTAGCAATTGTCCACAATTGTGGCTAACGCCCCCAATAATTGACACACCGATTAAGCTGATAAATCTTGGGACAAGTGCTATAAAAAGTTTCATAATAAGCAAGCTTAAAAACGAACCGGCTGCTGCGTATAAAAACGTTCCCGTTCCCCCAGTCATTAATGCTGTTAAAACTATCCTTAAGAAGGTTAATAAAAAACAGTCTTTAAAAGGTAAAATCATTAAGGAAATCAGCGTAATTATATTGGTTAATCCCAATCTTGCTCCTGGAGCAAAGAAAAAGGGGGATGGGAGCATTTGCTCAACAATACTAAGGATAATTCCCTGAGAACATAAAATTCCCGTAAAGACATAATTGCTTAAATAGTTACTTGTTTTATTCATAGTGTTCGTAAAGCTTTATTTTTCATTTTCAACTCTTAATTCAACTAAAAACCGATGCGGTAAGCAAACAATTGTGTCTTCACTTTTACTTTTCCATCCTTCTTTAACACAAACTTGGTCTTGACAGTTTGCATCAATCATCCGAATGCGCTGATTTTTTACTTGAATGACATTAAGTTTATTGTCTTTTTGATATTTCCAAACTACGTCCTCGCTTAAAGGTAGTCGTTTGACTTCGTGATTATTTACTTTAATTATAGCAATAATGTTGCTGCTTTCTCTTTTTGGCGACAACAAAAAGTAACAGGGAACGAAGCTAATCATGATTAGAATCAAAATAACTACTGCATCACCTAATTTTACTCGTTTACTTGCTTTCATATAAAGTCTCGTCCCCACCATTGACAGCTTAAACTAAAAAAGTCTTATAGATTAGACTATAGGACTTTTGAAAATTACCGTTAATTCTTTACTCCATTTTTATCAACATGATAAATCGGTTTTAAGATACCATAGCGCCATTTTGCAAGTTTCTTTTCCAGCCAAGGCACGAACCACATGTCTAAACCGAAGGATCTGCCAGAGCCATTCATTACTGCTAATGCTGCAAAAATCATCCAAACATTTACCCAGTAATTCATTCCTGATAAGCAAAAGATAGCCACAAATACCGCGCTCATCCCACCAGCTAACCAAGTACAAAAGCCTAAAACTAACATAATTCCCAGAGCGATTTCTAGACACGTCATCGTTTTTTGTGCTACTAAAGCTGTTTCTTTATTAGGAATCATTATCTTAGTAATTGATTGAACCCAGCTTGGCATTTTATCAAAAACTGCCATTGGTGAATGACCGTAATCATAATTCAAAGAAAACAGCGCTGGAGCAGCACTGGTTGCAGCTTTGCCACTTGCTGCCGTAGTAGCTGCAGCTTTTTGAGAGGCACCGCTAGTGGCAGCTTGGATCAGCCATGGAAACTGTAACTGCAATTTATTAGTAAACCAAGACCCGCTGCCTTGAACTTTATACCAACAGTCAATTAGCCACATCATCCCAAGATATATCCTTAATGGGACTGTCCACAAAACATTGCCATAGCGGTTAAGGTTACCACGCCATAGCGTCGGTCTCTTAATTCTGAACCATTCATCCATAATATAATGGAAAAGATAATGGCCAGAGTATATTGCCATGAAGTAGATCATGTCAACAATATCTTTCATTAAAATGGCAAAAAAGCCGCTAAGATGAAATGTATTAACTAAAGAAGCAACACCCCATGCCGGTCCTAAAGACACCATGAATCCCGAATAAGTGCCCTTAAATTTCACCGGCTCACCGCCAGTAATCTGACTATAAATATTTCTTAACGCACATTTTCCAGCGGATTCAGCTCCTTGAACAACTTGTGGTTCGCCACGTCCACTACCATCTGCGTCATATAAGGCAACATCACCAATTACGTAAATATGAGGATCAGTCTTTAGCTGCGCGTATTCATTAACAATTATTCTACCAGCACGTCCTGTTTCAAACCCAAAATCCTTTGCAGTATCAACAGCCTTTACTCCCGCTGTCCAAATTAAAGTTCTGGTTGGAAAAGTTGTTCCGTCTTTGAGATCAACATATTTTTCATGAACGCCGACAACCCCAGTATTTGTTTTAATTTCAACCCCTTGCTTCAAAAGATATTGTTCAGCTTTATCAGCATCTGAGCGATCAAGCATATTCATGACTGTTGGAGCCATTTCCATCATCGTGATTTTAATGTCATCTTTTTGTAGGTTATACTTCTTAGCCAGCTCTGACCGCCACGAATTTAATTCACCGGCCATTTCGGTACCCGTAAATCCAGTACCTACAATAACAAAGTTTAAATATTGAGCCCTCTTCTCAGGGTCACGCTCTTTGGATCCCAGATGTACCATTAAGTCTATATGATCGCGGAGCCTCTCAGCATCATCTAAATTCCCTAAAGTGAACCCATACTCTTTAACCCCAGTAGTTCCAAAATCGTTGGGTTGTGAGCCGATAGCCAAAACGACATAATCATATGGATAAATTCCATGCTCTCCTATTACTTTGTTAGCTGCTTGATCAATCTTGGTTATATTATCAGTTACAACATCAACATTTTTTCTTCGTGAGAAAAGACGTTGTAAATCATATTTAAGGCTTTTTGCTTCCACGCGATTAGCTGCTACCTCATGAAGCGAGGTCATCATCGTCATATACGGATTTTTATCAATCAGTGTAATTTTAACATCATGCCGCTTTTTTAACTTCTTGGCGAGATGTTTAGTCGTATAGAGACCTCCAAAGCCTCCTCCTATTACAACAATATTTGTTTCAACCACTTTAAGCACCCTTTCGAAAGTAAAAACTTAACATACTTAAATTATACTCGTCTTTAGATATTGGGTAAAGTGTCTTTTTTCACAAAAGTTTTAAGCGAAAAAATATGCTTTCTTTATTGCTATTTTATAGTTATATAACTGTTGCAATAACTATGTTTCTATTCTATAATTTGAATAAGTGAACTAGTACACAATTTTGGGTAATATATTAGTGGAGGAGATACTAATGAAAAACAATAAATTTATTTACAGCGCAAGCATTTTAGCTTTATCCGCTTTGCTATTAGGTGGATGCTCAACAACAGCCAGCAACGATTCTTCTAAGAGTTCAAAGCCAAAAGAAAGCAAAGTTGTTAAGTCAAAGGCTCCCAAACAAATCGCCGGAGGCAAGTTAAAAGACGGCGATTATAAACTAGTAGAAGATAATTATTCAAATGGTTACCGCTTAAAAATGGCAATGACCGTTAAAGACGGTAAGGTTGCTGATACTAGCTACGACTACATTAACAAAAAAGGCATCTCTAAGGCAAAAGATGCCAAGTATGAAGAGGAAATGAAAAAATATTCTAAAGAAAAAATTGGTCCAAAAGAGTACATACCTGAATTACAAAAATCATTTGCAAAAAATGGCGCTAATTCGAGTGCAATTCAAGTTGTCTCGGGCGCAACTGGCTCTAGTTTGACTTTAAAAAACTATGTTAACCAGTTAACTCAGGCTGCCCAAAATGGCAAAACTGGCATCATCCATATTAATAACGATCAAAAGATGAAGGATGGCACTTACAAATTAGAAGAGCTAAATTACAGTCATGACTATCGTCAAATATTTACAATGGTCGTCAAAAAAGGGAAAATTAGCAGCTTCAAATACGATCAAATCAACAAAGATGGGATCTCCAAAACTAAAAATTCCTCATACGAAAAGCAAATGAAAAAAGTTAATAAAATTGGTCCAAAAGAATATATTCCAAAATTACAAGAAGAATTCTTGAAATCTAATGGTAATACTGAAAAAGTTCAAGTAGTTTCAGGAGCAACTGAATCCTCCCATTCATTCATTGCTTATGTTGATCAGCTAATTAATGCTGCTCAAAAGGGTGACACTCATACCATTAAAGTAGATAATATTGTTTATCAAGAATAAAAGTTAAAAGTTAAATTTTAAAATTCACAAAAAAGAGTGACATTTGCTTACGCCGCTCTTTTTTGTTAAGGAAATTAAAAATGAATAAACAAATTTATAAATTGCTTCTAATTTTGGAGCTATTTCTGCTAGGAACGAGTCTGACAGCGTGTTCGACAAAAAGCAATCATTCAGAAACTGCAAAAACAGAGCTTACCAATAGGCCAATTTCTGACACTAAGTTTTTAATGGGAACCGTTTGTACAATTAAAATATATAATAAACACAAAGAAAGGGCTTTAGAGGCTGGATTTGATCGAATTGCAGTTTTAGCAAAAGAGACTACTGTTAATCAAAAAGGCAGTGAAATAGACAAAATCAATTATAATGCTGGAATTAAACCAGTGAAAGTGACACCAACTATTTTTCGCATGTGCAAAGATGCATATTATTACAGTAAAATATCTGCAGGTACATTCGATTTTACTATTGGACCAATTACAAGTTTATGGCGCATTGGCTTTCCCGATGCTCATAAGCCCAAGGAAAGTACTATTAAGAAACGCTTACCGTTAGTCAATTACCGTAATGTCATATTTAATGATCAAAAGCAAACTGTTTTTCTCAAGAAAAGAGGGATGAAACTTGATCTTGGGGGAATGGCAAAGGGTTTCATTTCTGATGAAGTAATGAAAGTACTTAAAAGAAATGGAGTAACCAGTGCAATCATCGATTTAGGCGGAAATATCTATGTACTAGGAAAATCACCGACAAATGGTGGTAACTGGTCCGTTGGCATTCAAGACCCTAAAGCAGCCCGTGGTGCCGCAATTGGGGCTCTTCCTGAGCAAAATGCTACGGCTGTAACTTCAGGAATTTATGAACGTTATCTTAAAGTTGGTAAAAAAGTATACAGTCATTTGATGGATCCTAAAACTGGCTATCCTTGCCAAAACAACTTATTAAGCGTAACAATTATTGCTAAACGCTCTGAAACTGGCGATGGTTTATCAACAGCAGTCTTTAACCGTGGGCTAAAGAAGGGCTACAAGTATATTGAAGAGAAGCCTGGTACAGAAGCAATTTTTATAACCAAAAAGAAAAAAGTTTATATTACATCAGGTCTTAAAAATAAGTTCAAACTGTTTCCTGATAGCGGCTATCATTTAGCCAAAATCGAAACCGTAAAGTAAAATAGTTATGAGAGGAAATTATGAATAATGGAAGCTAAAAAGCAATATAAGCGCTTCACGGTTACTGATTTTTTTGAGTTAGTTCGGCTTAACACTAAGTTAAATAGTTTGATGCCATACTTACTGGGAATATTGTTTGCTTATTTTTATTTTCACACGTTCAACTGGGAAAACTCCTTAATTTATTTGATTGCTCAAGGAGCGATTGCACTTTTTGTCACTGGTTTTAATAATGTCCAAGACTATCGGCTTGCCAAAAGTCAAAGCTATCAACAAAAACACAACCTAATTGGCAAACGCAATATTTCTCCTAAAACATCCTTGTTAGTTATGCTTATGCTCCTTTTTGTTGCAGGAATTTTAGGAATTTGGCTTACTATTCGAACTAATTTTTTTATTTTATTGATTGGAGCACCGGGACTTTTGGTTGCGGTTTTCTATACTTATGGTCCTGTACCTTTTTCTCGAATTCCTTTAGGAGAAATTTTAGCCGGTCTATTCGAAGGTCTAGGAATAATGTTTTTGGCCGTTTACATTAATTCACCATTTTCACAATTGGCTAGCTTAACTTTTAATTGGCCCGAATTTTCGTTTTCTGGTAATTTAGCTAACTTATTGCTAATCTTTTGGATTGCTTTACCCCAAGCTTTTTTCAATGCCGCTACTATGCTAGCTGATAATACTTGCGACTTAAAGCAAGATTTGGAAAATGGCCGACATACCCTACCTTCATACATTGGCGTTCCATCCTCCTTAAACTTGTTTAGCTTTTTAACCCTCTTTCCTTATATCATTGTTTTGATTAGCGTGATATTTAAACTGTTACCAATTTGGCAACTTCTAGTATTTATTACTTTTCCAAAATTGTATAAGAACGTGCGCTCATTTCGAAAAAAGCAAACTAAGGATATGGCATTTTGGGTGGACAAAGATAATATCAAACACAAGGTTCCAACTACCTTTGATCTGGCTCCGCAAAATTTATTTTGGTTCCAACTAATGCAAATTTTGGGACTGATAATCGGAATTTTAATTGAATAAA
>CALYQE010000002.1 GCA_945281075.1 uncultured Lactobacillus sp.
ACTAGGCGTTTAAGTAAAAATCAACGTGACGGTATAATTTCCTACTAAGTATAGTCCACTAAAGAGGTCATATTCAATCTGAAGTTCCCTTGTTCCATCAATTTTAGGGAAAAATTTAATTAATTTAGTGGTGCTTTTTAGATCCATCTGATTGCCCTGCGCCACGTAGCGGCAATCTCTTTGCTTGCCCACAGTAAAATGCAGCTGAGAGTACTCTTGCGCGCTTACTTCACGCCTAATGATGACATCGTCTTCTTTAATTAGCATTTTGACTGCAACCTGATTATCTTCTAAATACGAAACCCTTGTAACATCGCCGCTTTCTACTAAGTCACCAAAACAGTTTTGTTGAAAAGTTTCGCTTTCTTGTTCTTGCTTAATTGTGCTAGTGAAAGCAATTTTCACCTTAGTCATTGCTTAACCTTAATCTCCATCCTTAAGTTTGTTTATCTGTAAAGAAAAAAGCCAGCCTGATCGATTAGCTAAATTTTCTTATCTAAGCCTCTATTTGAAAGCTAGTTAACAAAATGTAATTCACTATCTCGATGATTATAAAGTAAAACCACCGTTTTGGCTAGCTAAAACAACTTATCTGCACACTTTGCGTTAATGGACATTTTTACATTGCTAAAAAGCGAGTTACTTCTATGTTTTCAATCTGCCTTCACAAACAGTAGATTAATACCACCAGATAAAATCAGGCAAACACAAATTATGATCAACAACTGCTGTTCTCCGCGGTCAAGCAAAAGACCAGCTAGAAAAGAGGCAATTGGCCCACCAAGCTGCGCACCTGTACGAATCGTGGTCATGACTCGGACTAAATAATGATTGGAGGTGACTGCCTGCTCTTTTGCTTCTTCTAAAACATTATGAATACGCGTCAAACAAGCAAATAAAAACAGCAAAATGCTAAAAGCAACTGTTTTTCCAATTACGAAAAAGATCAAAGCAAGTGGAAGCGCACTAAATAGCCAAGCCCGAGCAACGGTCCGTACGTTAACAGCTAGTTTAGCGCCCAAGATAAAGCCAAGCATTAAAACAAGATAAAGGGGTGCTATAGAGACTTGTTGAGCAATTCTGGGCATAATCAGCATTAATTCAAGTGTCGCAAACGAATAACATAAGGACGACCCAAAATAACGATGCAAAAATTGGTCTTTTTCGATGTATTGAAAGCCACTGATGACTTACAGTTAATAATTTGTAAGCTTAATATTCACTGGCTTTTTTATTCGCTCTACCTGCCTGTCGCCCAATTTCTGCAAAGCAAGGACTAAAAAGATTAAACTAAACAGGTTTAGCCAAGCACAGAGAAAAATGATCTGCTTATTCGTCATAAAGGATAATAAAACGCCAGAAAGTGCCGTCCCGCCAATTTGAATTAATTGATCAACAATGTTAACTTGTGAAATCATCTTCGTCAATTCTTCACTAGCAGGCAAAGACTCTTTTAGAATTGCCCGATCAGCTGGTCAAAAAAATTGATCGCAAATTGACAAGGCAACTGCAATTACAACTGACCAAAAATACTGTTGGGTAACTGTCAGGGCAAGTAAAAAAGTTAAAACCACCTGCATAATCTTTGCATAAATACTAGTTCTTTTATACGAATAATTGTCAATAATAGGACCATAAAAAACTGCTAATGCAGCGGTAATCGTAAACAAAGCATTAACAATTCCAACCATTGTAGAACTTCTGGTCGGTACTTGCAGCCACCAAATAAAAACCAGTCCATATAATGAATTGCCCAGTCCACTAATTAGCCGTGAAACTAAATATGGCTTCTTTTTTAGCATGATCTTTTTCTCCTTTTTCAGCAATTTCCTATTTGGTAATAAAACTGCATTGAGTTATCAAAAGGGACGTAATGATAAAAAGTATATCAAAAAACAATCGCCATTATTTCAAAACGGCTTTACATACTATCCAGTTAGAGAAAAGCGCTTCTTGCAGTTAGAGCTTTGTCTAATTGAAAGAACCGCTTTAAATTTAATATTTGCCTGTTATTAGTTCTAGTGTCGTCTATTCTTTTCGCCGCTTTAATAAGCCTCCTATTACAGCACTGGTTAATACCACCAGACTGCCTAAAACAGTTCATAAGCCGCGGTGTGACTGGCTTGTTCCTGTTGGGGACAGTTTTGCTCGTTGCTTTTGCCGACTTTAATTGCTAATGGATTGACTTTCACTGTTTGCTTTGTTTTATAGGTTATCGCCTACCAGTTAATGATAAATTAGCTAACTGTTTCATCTTTAACTTCTTTATAGGAATAGCGCAGTAAATCTTTTTTACTTTATATAGCTTGCTTCAAGTTCCCCCCTTTAAATCTTGATTATCAGCACGTTCTTTGCAGCTTTACTCGTGGTACTGAGCTTTAGTCATGCCAGCAGTAATCATTCACTTTGATAATTTTTATAAATAAAAAAGTGACACCTTAGAATTGAATCTTCTGCATTTTCTTTTTTTATTACTTATTAACAAAGCAAGTTAACATTGAAAAACTACAAACTCTCAGTTCTTTTCCATCAGTCTAATCAATCTTAAATAGTTAACTATCTGCTTAACTTCATTTTCGGTAATCAGTCTTTTATCAAGAAATAAATTCGAAGAGTTTTCAATGTCTATTCTTTCTATTTTATTACCAGCAAGCCAAACTGGGTCAACATCTAATGCTTTGGCTAGTATGACCAATCTTTTTTGTTTCGGTTCATATTTACCTGTTAAATAGTCATGGATATTAGAACGAGGGATTAAAGATACTCTTGAAAGTTCAGCTTGAGTCATACCAGATTTTTCAAAAGAAGAACGAAAATTATTTAAAAAAGAGGACATTTAAAAGTTTCATCTCAATTCTATACGAAAAATTTTTTATTATTTATTTTTTTAAAAAATTTAAATAGCTAAATAAAAGCGCTTTCTAAAAAATATAGTTATGAAAACATTATCTGGATTTAATCATTATTTTCTTTAAATTCACTGTTGTTACTTTTTCATAATTATTTTACAAAAGTTACGGTCATATGTAAAACATTTTTGTTATGATAACAGAACTTCAATTATTTAATTTGAAAAAGTGTTTTTTTAACACGCACTTAAAAATATTTTTTATTTTATGATAAGAAAAATATAATTATATTATGTTAATAAAATAATATTGTTTTTTTTCTAATAAATTAAATCAAAATCAACATTAAGCTTTATACAAGCATTGACAACGCTTTTAAAAAGATGAATTAATAGATTAAGCTTAATCAAGAAAGGAGGTGAATTAGAGAGGTAAGTTTATTTTTTTAATAGTAATAATGAAAGATATGGGGGAAGTAATTTGCGAGAAAAAAATAAAATCATTTTATTAACTCATGCTGGCTGGGGAGCAGCTTTAATCAAAAGCATGGGTTTGTTAGTTGGAAGAACCGAGAATGTTTTTGACATTTCTTTAGAACCTAACTTGACTTTGGAAGAGTTTATTAATAGGGTAAAAAAAGAAGCAGGAGAAATAAACAAAAACACGATTGTTTTAACTGATATACCTGGAGGAACAACTAGCAATGTTGCACTGCGATTAACAAATCAGTATTCATGGACGGTGATATCAGGAGTCAATGCTTTAATGCTTGTTGAAACAATTATGCATCAAAACGAAGATATAAACGCAGAAATAATTTCAAAAATTTTAGATGCTGGGCAAAACAGCCAAAAGCATTTGAAAGTTAGTTTAAGTTGAGTGGGAAATTAGGAGTTAAAAATCATGGATATTGTATTATGCAGAGTGGATAGTCGTCTAATTCATGGACAAGTTGTTACAAAATGGGTTGGTCAGTCAAATGCAAATCGAATTATTGTCGTCAGCGATCAACTAGAAAAAGATAAGTTTATGCGAAGCATCTATTTGATGGCTGCACCCCCAGATATTAAGGTTGATTGTTTTGGAAAAGACACTTTATTAAACGCAAAAAAGAATGGAAACCTAGATACTGGCAGAATACTTTTAATATTGCCAGATATCGATACTTTAAAATCAATTGTGGAAACTGAAATATACAAAGGAAAAGTTCAAATCGGTGGCCTTGGAGGAGGACCAGATCGAAAAGTCGTTTTTCAAAATATTACCTTAAATAACCATGATGCAGTGATTTTGCAAAATTTGGAAAAACAAGGAATTGAAATATATTTCCAAACTATACCAGAAGACTCTCCAAAAAGCTTGGATAAAATTATTGAGAAATTTAGGAAGGAGTGATTAATGTGAATAATTTACTTTTAGCAGTAGTAATGGGTTTGTACTTTTGGTTTGCAAACTTACGATTCGGCTACACATTTTCGGGAATGCTTAAACAGCCAGTTTGCGTTGCTTTGGTAGTTGGCTTGATAACTGGGCAAATGGCTGAAGCCATGACAATCGGCGCTGGGATTCAATTAATGTTTTTAGGAGTTACCTCAACCCCTGGGGGAAACGTGCCTAATGATCCTGCTTTAGCTGCAACTATTGCGATTCCAATTGCAGTAACCATACACATGAATGCAACAGCAGCGGTTGCATTAGCCGTTCCCTTTGGTATCTTGGGCGTATTTTTAGACCAATTAAGAAGAACCATCAATGCAGTTTGGGTACATATGGCTGATAAGGATGCTGAAAAACTGAACTACCGAGGAATCTACTTAGCTGCATTCGTCTACCCCGCAATCATGGGATTGATAATTCGTTTCCCTGTCGTCTTTGCTGCAAATTTTTTTGGCAGAGGCGCTGTTCAAGCTTTGATCACAGCAATACCACAATGGTTAATGCATGGCTTTGAAGTAATGGGCACGCTTCTTCCGGCCTTGGGCTTTGCCTTGACAATTAGTGTTATTGGTAAGAAAAAGCTATTACCGTATTTCTTTATAGGCTTTATTGCAGTCGCGTATTTCAAGGCGGAAATTATGGCAGTAGCTGTTATTGGTATCTGTATTGCTTACTTAGTAAGAAAAAATGCAAATAGGGAGGAAGCATAATGGATAGTGCAAAAAAAATAACAAAAAAATTATCCAAAAAAGATGTTAATAAGTCCTTTTGGATCTACCAATTAGGCTGTGAGGAATCTAACTCATATGAAAGACTTCAAAGCTTAATTTATTGTGCATCAATGATTCCAGCAATTAAAAAGTTATATGGAGACAGCAAAGAGGCACAAAAGGAAGCTTTGAAACGACACTTAACTTTCTTTAATACTGAGGGTACGATTGGTGCTTCAATTCAGGGAATTACACTAGCAATGGAAGAAGAAAAAGCTAATGGCGCCGACATTTCAGATGCGGCCATCACCTCAATTAAAACGGGTTTAATGGGTCCCTTAGCAGGAATTGGAGACTCTGTTATCTGGTCAGCTTTAATGCCAATTGTTATCTCCATTTTCATCCCAATGGCTAAAAATGGAAATGCACTGGGTGGATTATTACCACTCTTGATTTATACTCTATTAACCTTATATATAAGTTATGTTTTAATTCATCGAAGCTATTCAGTTGGCCGGTCTGCAATTATCGACCTACTTCAAAATGGAATGATTAAAGAAGTCATTTACGGTGCGAACGTGCTAGGAATGATGATGATGGGAGCATTATCAGCTAACTATGTAACTATCACTACACCCCTAAAGATACATGTTACTGGCGGTTCAACTATCATTCTTCAAACGATTTTGGATAGCATGTTCAAAGGTATTCTTCCACTAACTGCTGTTTTGGTCATATACTGGTACATGCAGAAAAAGGGGCCCCGTTACAGTGTTATTATTGGTACCATTATCGCAGTTAGTCTAATTGGTTCATTCTTTGGAATTTTATAAAAAAGGAGATTTAAATGGATTTTTATCAAAAATTAAATCTTAAGCATGTCATTAATGCTAGTGGGAAAATGACCATTCTAGGCGTTTCCAAAGTTTCCCAGGAGAGCATTGATGCTGAAAACTTTGGAGATACGCATTTTTTTGAAATTGCCGATTTGGTTAAAAAAAGCGGCGACTATATTGCCAAACTGCTTGGTACCGAAGAAGCTGTTATAGTTAATTCAGCTTCAGCAGGAATCGCACAAAGTGTGGCAGCAGTTATCGGTCAAGGCAGCAAATATCACTTATATCACCCATATTCCTCCAAATTTTCTAAAAGGAACATTATTATTCCCAAAGGACAAAATGTCGATTATGGTGCCCCTGAAGAAATAATGATTGAACTAGGCGGCGGAAAAGTTGTTGAGGCTGGCTATGCAAATATGTGTACAGTAGAACATATTGAGATGATGATTGACGAAAACACTGCAGCGGTTTTTTATGTCAAAAGTCACCATGCGGTCCAAAAAAGCATGTTATCTGTTCAAGAAGCGGTTAAAGTTGCTCACAAGCATAAATTACCGCTAATTCTAGACGCTGCAGCTGAAGAAGATATGCAAAAATATTTAAGCCTAGGTGTTGATATTATTATCTTTAGTGGCGCTAAAGCGATTGAAGGGCCGGCCTCTGGTCTTGTTTACGGCAAATCTAAGTATATCAAATGGATCCGTATGCAAAGTACTGGATTGGGACGAGCTATGAAAATAGGTAAAGAAAATATTTTAGGCTTTACCGCAGCCGTTGAGCGCTACCTTAAAGTGGGCCCAGAGAACGGACAGCATATGAAAAAACGATTGATACCCTTTATTAATGAATTATCTTCAGTACCCCATATAAAGGTTAAGCTTGCACAAGACACAGCTGGCCGGGAGATTTACCGAGCAGAGATAACTGTTGAGTCCGACTCTCCTAAAAGCGCTAAAGATGTAGTTAGTGAACTCAAAGCTGAAGATCCAGCGATTTATACGAGAGAATACCGAATTAATGAAGGAATTATTGAGTTTGATATTCGTGCAGTTAATGAAATTGAAATGAAACAAATTGTAAGAAGATTAAAGGAGATTTTAGGCTAATGGAATTAACACCAAACTATTATAAAAACTGTGTAGGAATCAACTGCCTTGCAGGATCGGTTGAGAATGCAAAGGACATTTATGAAGCCGCCGATGGTCACGTCGTTTGTGGTATTTTAACCAAAAACTATCCTGATAATGCCAGCTGCATTGACGATTTAAAGAAATATCAAAAAGCAGTTAATAATGCTATTTCTGTGGGTCTCGGTGCCGGTGATCCAAACCAAAGCCTAATGGTTAGTCAGGTCTCAGCAGAAGTTCAACCACAACATGTTAACCAAGTATTCAGTGAAGTTGCCTATACTCGCGCTTTACTTGGTCAAAACAATACGGTAATTAACGGTTTGGTTTCTCCAACTGGCCGAGTAGGATATGTAAATATCGCCACAGGGCCGTTAAGTTCAAAAGAGAAGGTAGCCGAAATTCCTGTAACTACAGCAATCGCATTTTTAAAAGAGATGGGCGGCAGTTCTATTAAGTTTTTCCCTATGAATGGTTTGGATCACAAAGAAGAGTATGAGTATATTGCAAAAGCGTGTGCAGATAATAACTTTAGTCTTGAACCAACCGGTGGTATCGACTTGGAAAATTTCGAAAGCATTCTGCAGATTGCATTTGATGCTGGCGTAAAAAAGATTCTGCCACATGTATATTCATCAATAATCGATCAGCAGACTGGTTTAACTCGTGCTGACGATGTAAAAAAACTTTATGAAATAATTCAAAATGTAGTAAAGTAATATTTATGAAATTGGATATAGATAAAAAGCCATGATAACCAGAGCAATTCATTTTAATATTAATAATTGATAAAAAGCTTAAAAGATAAACATACTATTATTCTAAAATGCCTGAAAAACGTAACATTTCCTAGTCAACTATGTTTCTAAAAAATAAACTAATTAAGCCAAACAAACACTTCTTTGCTTAAAAAGCGACTTGGATAACTATCAGAGAATTTTTCTCATTACAATTAATGCCAAACTTGAAATATATAAAATCAGCTTTGAAAATATCCGCTATCACAAAACAAGGAAAATTTACTTAAGCTCATATATGAACTTAATAAAAAATAAAAGGGTCTAAAGTGGTTCACTTAGATCCTTTTTTGATATTTTTTATAAAAGTAATTGGCGTATAATTTTATATTTATTAAAAACATAAGAGTTATAAGAGAAATGAAATTAAAATAATAAATTTGTCATGGTTAGCCGAAACGTATAAAAAGCGCTGATAATCAAATCACAACGCTTTTTATAGGTCTGCATAATAATTTTTATCAGACTCAATTAAATTAATATAATAGATTATGAGGTAACTTTAAAAATCTAATTTTAAGGTTATCTAGATATTTTGAAAAGATCCACTCTATGGATCAGGAAGAATGATTACAACTGTTTTTAAAAGGTCCATTTTTATCCCTCCTTTCACACTTATATTTTACTATTTTTTTGTAATTTGTTTAGCTATTTTTGTTTAGTCATTCTTTTTACATTCACATCATACCCGGAAAGAACCAAAACTTTTTTTATTTCTTCCGCTTCTCCTTTCTTGCCATATATAATATCTTCGTAGTACTTGCCCAATATTTTAGAAAATGCAACTTCAATTATATTGGGTAAGTTTTTTAGATATTTCAGAGGCTCATCACATAAATCAATCTCATTTCTTTGAAAACACAAATCAATATAATTTACCATTAGTATACTTAAGGCAACAATTAACTTTTTTTCAATACTTGCCGTGTTTTTATACCGTCTGATAATATTATTAATTATTAGTTTTGCTTCTTCTACACTGTATATTTGTATTACATTACTTACTAGCACTATTCGTAAATACTCATTTTCCTTATCATATTTTTGAAAAACCATTTGTTTAATTTTGTTTTTTTCCTCATACGTCAAGTTTTCTATAGAGCTTTCATCATGCGTGTCATAAATGATCTTTGCATGAATTATTAAGGAGTTAATGAAAGTCGTCTGTGGCCTGATTTTTTCAAGTTTTGTAATTAAGTTATCAAGTTCCTTGTCGTTATCTTCATTAGCAGCTTTTAAAAATTTATTCATTAAAATATTTAAACTTTTATCGTTTACTTTATTCTTTGCTAGTCCTGAAAAAAACTCCTGAAAGCTAATGTTATGCTTTTGTAAGATCTCAATTAATTCTTCTGCGCCAATATCATGAAAGCCGCGTTCAACCTTCGAGTAAAAAGAAACCGAAATCACCCCTGCAGCCATTTCGGTTTGGGTTAAGCCAAGCTCATGCCGCAATTGCTTTAATTTACCCCCGATGTTATTCATTTGACCATATCCTTTGCAGTTTTCATATAGCTAATTATGAACAATTCTGTCAAAATATTCAAAGCTATTATTTTTCTTTAACAATAGAATACTTTCCTGTATTCAAGTTATCAGTAAATCAGCATTTTTGCTATAATTTAACTGATTAAGAGTTTTTTTAATATTAACTGAAAAATTATTTTTGAGGAATTTATATGCCCAAATTTCAAAGCAAAAAACTAACTAAAGAAGTGGTCTTACGCGATCCCGTTCATGATTACATCCACATTGAAGATCAAGTAATTCTCGATGTTTTGCAAGCAAAGGAATTTCAGCGGATGAGGCGGATTAAGCAGCTGGGGCCCCTCGCCTATGTTTTTCCAGGAGCTACCCACACTCGTTTCGAACACAACTTGGGTGTGTATGAATTAACGAGGAAGATTTGTAATATTTTTGCGGTCAAATTTCCTTCACAGCATCGCGGTGATGGGTTATGGGATGACAATAACCGCCTTTTAGTGGAATGCGCGGGCTTGTTGCACGATATCGGTCATGGACCTTATTCACATACCTTTGAGCATCTCTTTGATACCAATCATGAAAAAATCGGTCAAAGAATTATTACTGACCCACACACTGAGGTCAATCAAGCCTTACGTCAGGTTTCACCTATCTTTCCTGAGCAAGTTGCCAGCGTGATTGCAAAGACTTATCCTAATCAACAGGTGATAAAAATGATTTCCAGCCAGGCAGATGCCGATCGGATGGATTATCTCAAAAGAGATGCCTATTTTACCGGTGTCACCTACGGTGAATTTGATTTATCCCGGATTTTGCAAGAAATCAGACCATATAAAAATGGCATTTGTTTTACGATGGCCGGCATGCATGCGGTTGAAGATTATGTGGTTTCGCGGTATCAAATGTATCAACAGGTTTATTTTCACCGTGTTGGCAGGTCAATGGAAGTTATTTTAAAGCACTTGCTAGAGCGCGCTAAAACTGTTTATCAGCAAGGCGCATTACAGGTTACACTTAACTTAGGGAAATTTCTAGCCGGTAATTGGACCCTGGATGATTATCTCAAACTCGATGACGGGGTAATGGAAAGCAACTTCTTGCTGTGGACTGAATCCAGTGATCCCATTCTTGCAGACCTAACCAGTTGCTACTTATTCAGAAAGCCCCTTGAAAGTGTTTGTATTGATGAAGAAACTAAGAACTTGCTGCCAAAACTAAAAGACTTAATTAAGCAAGCAGGCTTTGATCCGCAGTACTATACTGACACCAATTCAGCTTTTGACGAGCCCTATGATGCCTACAAGCCAAGTGGGAAGAACGCTAACAGCCAAATTGAGTTAATGCAGACCGATGGTCAATTAATTGAATTATCGCAGTTAAGTCCGCTGGTACGGGCTCTTAATGGAACAATTCAAGGCGATGAACGCTTCTTCTTTCCCAAAATTATGATGTCCAAAAATGAAGAACCGCAAATTTTTGATCCGCTTTATCAACAGTTTCAACGTTATATCAAGAATGGCAAATTGCGCTATCTGCGCAGACCGAAAAAGTAACTCAAACCAAAAAAAGAAGAGCTTATCTTGAGCTCTTCTTTTTTGATACTTAATTGTTTAATTCAGCTTTTTAAGCTGAATCTCCCGGTCAAACAGCTGCTTCATTTGCTCATTAAAGTTGTGTGCAATAAATAAAACCGTTGCAGACGTGTTGGTCACTTCTCGTAAAATTTCCATTGTCGCCTGCTGATCAATTGCACTGGTTCCCTCATCAATCAAAATAATTTTACTTTGATGGGCTAAGGCACGAACAAGCACAATCTTTTGTCGCTGACCCCCTGAGATATTTAAGTTGTTTACATTAATCTGCTCATTTAAACCCTGATCAAACTTAGCTATGTCTCCGGACAGCTGCACTTCTTTAACTAATCTAGGCAGTCGGGCCCGCAGCTTTTCTTCAAACATCGTCATGTTATCGGCAATGCTAACGGGAAAAAGCACGGGATCCTGCGGAATGTAGCCCACTTTACTCATATCGGGATTGATTGCTTGGCCGTTTTCATCTTTAAAGATTATTTTCCCCGAACTCGGTTTGATCAGTCCTAAAAGTAATTTAAACAAGGTTGTTTTTCCCACACCTGAGTCGCCGGTTAATAAAATCTTTTCGCCAGGTTGAACATTAATATCTGGAAAAAGCAGCTTTTCACCATTGGGAAACTGCAGACTGAGATTGTGCGTATCAAATGCGGCTGGCGTTTGAATCTTTGCAGGTACTGGCTTGACAATCTGACTGCTTGTTTGTGCTATTTCGCCATTTAGATTCTGGGCGCCTTTCATTTGGCCATAGGCTTGAACCATCTGTTCAATCGCTGACTCCATATAATACCGACAGTTAGATATAGCGACAATTACGCCAAAGCCAACCTCACCAGTTGAAAACAAGTAACCGGACAAGACAAACAAAATGAAAGAAAAGAATACCGCAATTAAGCTGTTAATACTAGAAAGGCACTGCATAAAGCCGTTTTGTTTTATATTAGCGTCTTCTAATTTTTTTGCTGCTTTATCAGTCACCCGAAACAATTGGGCACCTGCCAGGTAGCGCCTAATTTCAGCTAATCCACTTAACCATTTTTCTAAACTATCAAGATATTGTTGGTTACTGGACGATATTTGCATTGTTGCCTTTTGCAAAGGTTTTTCAATTAACTTTGGAATAATCAAGGAAATTATCGTCATGATAATAATTGCTAAAAGCAAACTCCAGTGGATTGTAATTAGTAAGATCAAAACGGAAATCAGCATGGCACAAGCTCCCACAAAGCTCAAAAAAGCTTCTAAGTAGTTTTCTTTATTTTGAACTAAGTCATTGGTCAAGCGGTTTTGAACCTGCGCCACAGAATGGTCGCGCCCATCTTCGTAAAAGTGATCAGTGATCTGCGCCCGCAAATTAACGCTATATTCTTCTTCTTGTTTAGACACTAGATAGAAATTAAAGCTTTGAAGAAAATAATCAAGTAACATTATGACAGTTTCAATTGCAAAGATCTGATAAGTGGTTTTCCAGTCATTATTTTGCAATGCCGTCATTTCCATGAGAGTTAATTGTGTCAAGGCAATAATTAAGACATAAACCAAAATATTATTAACCATTAGCCAGATAAACCTGGCTGGATTAGTTTTTAAAAATCCTTTAATTGTCATTTTGCTTACCTTTCTTATTGCTTGCAATCAAGTGAATTTCACGGTCAAACTGCGCCCGCAATTCGGAAGTGAGATTGTGTGCAATTAATAAAATTGTCGCTTTACTCTGAAGCAATTCTCCAATAATTTGCATTGTGGCCCCTTTGTCAATTGCACTAGTAGCCTCGTCTAGCAGCAGAAATTCGGTTTCATGAATTTCTGCTCGTGCCAGCACGACCTTTTGCTTTTGACCACCGGACAAATTATTTTGATCCAAGTCGATAATTGTTTCTGAACCAGCGGGAAATTTTGCAATGTCAGTACTGAGACTCACTTTTGCAATTGTTTGCGTGAGCTTTTGCTTTAACTGCTCGTTAAACATTGTAATATTATTGGCAATCGTATCGGGAAAAAGACTTGCATCTTGAGCAATGTAACCTATTTGGGCCATTTCAGGTTTAATCGCTTGCAGATCACCATTGCTAAACAAGACTTCACCATGAATTGGCTTAATCTGACCCAGCAAGACTTTAAACAAAGTTGACTTACCTGTGCCAGAATCTCCCGTTAGCAATACTTTTTCGCCGGGTTTAATCTCAAAATCCGGATAGGTAATCATTTCACCGTGCGGATATTGAACAACCAGTTGCTGAGCTTGAACACCATCAACAGTCAAACTCTTCGCCTTTTCATTTGCAGGCTTAGCTAGTTGAGCAACTTGCAAGCGTAATTCTTTCGTTGATTTGATTTTAATCATGGCTTGAACAATTTTCCAAAGACTATTAAAGATACTCGAAGCAAAAGTAGAACTTGCCATCAAGCCGCCAATGGTAAGCTGCTGACCAAAAAAGAGAATCGCTCCCCAAAGGCCAATCCCTAATTGACCAATAGTATTACCACCGCCATTAATAATATCCGCTGTTCCTTCCAGCTTTTTTTGCTGAAGGTTAGCCATAGCAAGGTCTTGGCTTTTCTTGTTAATCGCTTGTTTAAGGTTTTTCTTGGCATTGTAACGACGTAATTCGCTTAAGCCTGAAAACCAGTTGGCAATCGTATTTAGTAATGCTGAATTTTTTGCAGCTGCAAGCGCTGCAGATTTTGACAGTCTTTTTTCCATGATTTTCGGTAACAGCAAGACAATGATGGTAATCAAAGCTGTTGCTAAAACGATTGACCAATGCAATGTAAACATCGCGGTAATGGCCATCAAAACCGTTAAAATTGTGCTCAAGATATCAATCCAGGGGTTAGCAAAATTATCAGTTAAAACTTTTAAATTATTCCCCAATTGGTTTTGCATTTCCGCTACTTTAGCTGAGCCTTGATTGTAATAATGCTTCATAATGCGTTCACGTACTTGATGGAGGTATCTTTGCACTTGCTGATTAAATAGATATGTACCTAGGGGGATTAAGAAAAATGATAATAAGCCCATGGCCAAATTGGCTAATAGCCACATTACGGCATTCTGAAGATTTCCTTTGACTAGATAATCAGTTGCAAATTTTAGAAAATAAGTATTCATTGTCGTTGCCAAAGCAGCAATGACATAAATAACAATAATGAGCACCGCACGTGGTAAATTTGATTTCAATAATTCTTTTAAAGACATGACTTTCTCCCTTCGCTTTTAATATGCTCATTAAAGTTTAATTTTTTAATCAAATCAATCTAATTTGGCTAAGTGGTCATTTTAGCTGCGCAACAGGCTTAATTTTTGGCATAAAAAAACCTGCTTATCAAAGCAGATCTTTTGGACACTAATCTTCAAACTGAGGCTTAGTCTTGTTTATTTTCTTGGTATCGGGTGTTAAATAATGGACTCAATGGCTCATTCTTTTGGATGCACTTGATTGCATCCCCAATCAATGGTCCAACTGACACCATCAAAGTCTTATCAAGTTTCTTTTCTTGCGGCTGGTTAATTGAATCAGTCAAAACTAAGTTTTTAATTGGCGAGTCATTCAAGCGCTCGATGGCTGGACCAGATAAGACAGCATGAGTAGCGCTGGCATAAACCTCAGTTGCCCCGGCATCAATCAGCGCTTGGGCAGCCAAAGTAATTGTTCCCGCAGTATCAATCATGTCATCAATAATGATCGCACGTTTGCCCTTAACCTCACCAATAATGTTCATGACTTCGGCCACATTGGCACGCGGACGGCGCTTATCAACAATTGCAATTGAGGTTCCTAAAAATTCGGCGAGCTTGCGAGCACGCGTAACCCCACCATGATCAGGTGAAACCACCACCGCATCTTTTTCGAGGTGATTGCGTAAGAAGTAGTCCGCTAAAAGAGGTGCCCCCATCAAATTATCGACTGGAATATCAAAGAACCCTTGAATTTGCGGTGCGTGCAAATCGAGCGACAAAACCCTGGTCGCGCCAGCTTCTTGCAACATATCAGCAACTAGCTTCGCGGTAATCGGCTCACGTGGACGTGTTTTCCGGTCTTGACGAGCATAACCGTAATAAGGAATCACAATATTAATCGTCTGAGCACTCGCACGGCGAACAGCATCGATTGTAATTAAGAGTTCCATCAAATTATCATTAACTGGTACGCTAGTTGACTGGATCAGATAAACATCCTTACCACGAACTGATTCGTCAATATTAATTTGGATTTCCCCGTCACTGAAGCGTTGCACGCTTGATTCACTGAGCGGAATGCCGACCCGCTCGGCAATTTTTTCTGCCAACGGCTCGTTTGAATTAAGGGCAAACAACATCATATTGTCTTTATAAGACATAATTTCCTCCGTCTAATATTCGTCTACAACTTATTATTTTACCAAAAGTTGCTGGAAAAGGTTATTACCTACAATTTATTATTCAACTTTAACCAGCCACATTCAAGCCCTGAACACCAATTAATTATTTAAATCCGTATTTTACTTTTGAATATTTGTGCTAATAAAAAATGGTTAGCTTTTTTTCCAAAATTAAAAGCCCTGAACTCACTTGTTCAAGGCTTTAACAATTAATTTTTTTGCAAAACTTGTGCTACATTACCGTGCTCTTCAGCTAAGAGCTTGGCAGCTGCTTGCTTAGTTTTTCTGGTTTTAATCATAACAATTGCCAATGCAACTTCATTGCCACTTTCCTTTAAAGCCCTTGCTGCTTGCTCTAGGCTTACTCCTGTGGTTGAACTAATAATGCGACATGCACGGTTTACTAACTTATCATTGGTCGGCTGAACGTTAATCATTACATTCTGGTAGACTTTTCCCTGCTTAATCATAATTCCTGTTGAGATCGTATTTAAAATCAGCTTTTGGGCTGTCCCGGCTTTCATTCTCGTCGAACCAGTTACTACCTCAGGACCAACTACTGCTTCAATTGCTAACTTAGCATGATGTCCAATTTCAGAATCAGGTACGCAAGCAATCGCAATCGTCAATGCGCCAACTTTTTGAGCATATTCCAGACAACCAATCACATACGGTGTTCTGCCGCTTGCGGCCAACCCGATGACAATATCATTTGCCGTTAAATCAAGCTGACGCAAGTCATTTTCACCTAAAGTGGCAGAATCTTCTGCACCCTCAACCGCTTGAAACATTGCTTCTTTACCGCCAGCAATCAAGCCGATAGCACGTTCAGGCTTGATTCCATATGTGGGTACCAATTCAGCTGCATCAAGTACACCCAGTCTGCCGCTCGTACCTGCGCCAACATAGATTAAGCGTCCGCCTTGCTTATAAAGTTGAGCAGCTTCATCAATTGCTCGTGCGATTAGTTCAGCTTGCATTGCCACTGCCTGCGCTACTTTTTGATCCTCTTGGTTAATGGTCTTGACCATCTCAAGCGTTGACATGGTATCAATCTCTGTCGTAGCTGGGTTTCGACTTTCAGTCACTAAATTTTCAATTTTCATGTATTTCACTCATTTATTTTGTTTTGACAACAATAGCAGTTTCTCCAGCAGCGACTTTTGCCGAAGCAACTGGGGAAATGCTTGCCACATCTTCCATATTCGTAATAATAGTCATAATATCAGTTGGTTTTTGGGCATCTTTAACAGCCGCAATGTTCATCTCAGCAATCACGTCGCCGCGCTTAACTTCTTGGCCACTTGCTACTTTTATTTCAAACGGTGCGCCTTTTAATTCCACGGTATCAACGCCAAAATGCAAAACAAGTTCTAGCTTGCCTGCAGTCGATTCCATTGTAACTGCATGCTTTGTATCCATAATAGTTAATATCCGGCCATCAACTGGCGCAACAATTGTTCCGTTATCAGGAACGACTGCAAAACCATCGCCAACCATTTTTTGGGAAAAGACATCATCGGGAACGGCGGACAATTCTTCAAATTGACCACTCACAGGACTAGCTAGTTCAACCGTGACGCTTTCAGCTTGCGGTGTTTCCGCTTCAGCAGCATCAGCGGCTGCTCCAACTAAAGAACCATCTTCATTTTTTGCCACCATCGCACTCTTCGGCACGCCCCAGAAGTAAGTTAAAATAAAACCGCCAATGTATGCGGAGAGCAACCCAATACAGTAGATAAGCGCCTTGTTATGGGCAATCAGTGGAATTAGGGCAACTCCAGAAGTCCCAATGGCGACAGATCCAACATTGCCAAATGCGCCTAAAACGGCACCACCGACACCGCCACCAAGACAAGCGGTGATAAATGGGCGTCCAAGTGGTAATGAGACCCCATAAATTAACGGTTCACCAACACCTAAAATGCCAACAGGCAAAGCTCCCTTGATTAATTTAGTCAGTTGTTTATTTTTACGACATTTTACCCAGAGCGCAATTGCCGTGCCGACTTGACCGCCACCGGCCATTGCTAAAATTGGCAAAAGCGGCGTATAGCCCATTTTTTGAATCATTTGCAAGTGAATTGGCGTTAGAATTTGGTGCAAGCCAAGCATTACCATTGGTAAAAACGCGGTGCCTAAGATAAAGCCTGCGATTGGTCCACCAACTTTCAGCACCCAATTAATACTGCCAACAAGCGAATTAGACAACCAGCCGGCAAATGGCATAATTAAGAAAATCGTTGCTAAACCCATGATTAACACTGTTAAGAACGGCGTAAAGATAATATCAATTGAATCGGCAATATGCTTGTGAAAGAACTTTTCAACGTAAGACAAGAGCCAAACGCCAATCAAAACACCGATAATTCCGCCTTGGCCGGGTGCTAAAGGCTGACCATCAAAAATATTGGGAATTGTCACTGGAGCAACCACCCCGGGTAACATAACTATGCCACCAATAATTCCACCTAGACCAGGAGTTGCACCAAACTCTTTCGCAGCATTAATTCCCACAAAGATGTTAAGGTAAAAGAACAAGCCGCTTGAAATTACTCCTAAAACGGTTAGACTCAAGCTCCAGCTTGCTGGCACCATTTTGACAGCCATCATATTCTTTAAAATGCCGGAAACTCCGGAGATTAGCCCCGCACCAATAAAGGCTGGAATCAAAGGAATAAAAATGGCTGAGATATGCTGTAGGGCAGCACGCCACCAAGTGTTTTTCAGACTCGCTTTTTGGGCAGCATGCACCTCATTTGCTTTTTGCATGACTTCACTTTTATCTTGCTTGTATGAATTGGCCGAGTTTTCGGTGCTAGTTGTGGGAAAAGGTTCATTTTCTTTTACACCGGCAGCATCGACCATCTTTTGGGCAACTTTAGTATTAACTCCAGGGCCCACAACAATTTCTAAAGTGTCGCCTTCAACAACGCCAAGCACGCCCTCAACTTTTTTCAGTCCTTCAAGATTAACCTTACTCTTATCTTTAATGACGATCCGTAAACGGGTCATGCAATGATAAAGTGACTGCACATTTGAAATTCCGCCGATTTGATCGTAAATTGCATTACCCAGCACGGCATATTTATCTGTACTCATTTTTTGCCTCCTCAATTAAAAACAAAATAAGTATATTATTTATTAGACCAATTAGCAATAATAAATATTAAAATGCCTATTTATATTATTTTTATGCGCGTTTATATGTACTATACCATTTTATAAAATTATTTCTTGTGCCACCTTTTTTGATAATGTGCAAGCATTTGACGTGAGTTTTCGATTGCCTTTGCGCTAGGTTGAAAGTTCCGACTAAAATACAAATAAAAGAGCACATTGATTACGTAAAACTGACCGGCGATAGAATTAGTCGCACCCACTCGAACATCTGGTTCATTCGGCTTGCAGGTCGTGAGTGCTAAGTCAGCCATTTTTTGCAAACTATTTTGACTGAACATAGTTAGCGTAATTACGAGTAAGTCTTGTTGTCGCGCCTGATCAGCCAAATAAAGACATTCAGGCGTTTCACCCGAATTAGAAATCAGCCATAGAGTGCTGTTTTTCCGCGCGCTTGCCATCTGCGTCAACAAGACATGAAAGTCTTTTTCATAAGTAACATTACAGCCTATTCTGGTCCACTTTTGATAAACATTTAGCGCTGCTAAAGAGGATGCACCAACTCCATAAACATAAATTTGACTGGTTTCTTCTAATTGCGTCACAACTTTTGCACAAATTTCTTTATTAAGTACGCTTTGAGTTTGATTAAGATTTTCTGTTTCATTCTTGATCAGCTTATTAGTAATGGATTCAAAAGACTCATTTGCGTCAATATCCAGCTGCATATCTTTCGAATCCGCCTCATCTTGCGTAGCTACATCATGCGAAAGCATGACTTTCATTGCCGTATAAGAAGCAATCTTAAGGGTTTTAACTAGACGCGAGACTGTGGCCGCACTAGTCTTTGATGCCTGCGCCAATTCATTAATGCTCATCTTAAGTGCTGCTTGTGGATTAGTGATAATGTAATCTGCAGCTTTTTCTTCAGCGGCTGTTAAATATTTGCGCATGGCCTCAATGCGGCTTTTAAAACTCATCTTTCACCTCCAAATTAATAGTTGCAAGGAAATATGCCATCACTGGTCTTCATTTTTAATGCCCAGCTCTTTTGCTACCGCTTACATTTTACTCTAATGAAATACTTTTTCAAGATTTTTTTATTCTACTGGTAATTATTTTCAAATTTAAGATAAAAAAAACTAAAAGTACGTTCACAGTACTTTTAGTAATTTAAAAACCGTTTTTACTTTACTAGTAAGAATTCATCGGTGTCCAAGCGATGCGCCCCCAATTGGGTGATTAGGTGATTATAATGCTCGCGTAGCGGCTTCAGAATCGAATCATGAGTATATGAAATTAGAGTAATTGAGTATTTCTCGTCAATCGCACTTTGAACTGTGGCCTTTAGACAGGTTTGGCTCATTAAACCAACAACATAAATATTTTTTGGCTTCATTTGATGAATTGTCTGGGAAAGGCCTGACTCGGTAAATGCGTTTGCTGTTTTTTTCGTAAAGACTGGTGCTGACTTAACGACCTGTAATTGCGAATATAAATCACCATGATTTTCCTGTTTAATATAAAAAATGGGCTCTTGGTTTTCTTCGAAGGTTTTAATAATCCGGTTCATCTGATTAATTCGCCTTGCTAAACCTGCTTTTCCTCCTAAAAAGTGCATCGACTGTTCTTGGACATCAACAACTAACAGTAAATTATCGGCTGACATAGTTTTCCTCTCGCTTGATGAATAGTGGATAAGATTATAATGTTAATAAGAATATAGATAAAATAGATGGTATTTAGTTATTAACTTGATCCAGTAACTTATCTGAATCTGCTTTCATTATAACGCGATCCGCAAAACTTTCAATATAATCATTATTAAATTTGGGATAAAATATCACAAAACAGTGACAATCCTTTTTAACTTGCCGGGAGAAAAATTATTTTTTGCCCCGCTGCCACCTCTTTGAGCAAGGGTAAATCAGTTTCAATTATTTTGGCCAGTACGTTTACCCGGTCATCCGCTGGCAAGTTACGCTTAGTAATTTGCAATTCACCCTGGTAGCGCAAGTAGCGATTATTATCGCAAGTTATTGTTCCGATTGGCCGCGGCATAGTCTCTATTTGCGGTTCAACATCAAATAACTGCTTAATCCGGCCTTCAGCAATACGGACAACATCCCTTGCCACATCAGGGCGGTTATGCCATTCATTTTCAAACAATTCCGGTAAATTGTCATCAACATGCAAAGTAATTGCCTGCTGCTTGATGTAGTTGGTAAAGGCAGTTATTGAATCACTGCTTAAGCTAGCGTCACCAACAAAAACATGATCGCAACCAAGTCGCTTCAGTTCAAACATAGCTGCCAGAGGATTACTTTGCCGCTGTTTTTCCAGTGTAGGAAGACTAGCATATATTGGTCCCCGCTTCAGTCCGTCTCCGGGAATAAACGCCATTGTCTGCAAGTTAGCCTGGTGCAACCAGGTATTTTTCTCCTTAAGCCATTCGGCCGACAAACCAGTTTCAGGCCGCGGATAATAATTGTGCCAAGCCTGTAAATGAGCAAAATTTGCCCCATACATCCGCAGTTCGGAAATATCTTTTTCACTTATCGTGCTTGCATTGAGGGCGATTGGCATTGTTTTGGAAAGTTTGGCCACCAGACTTAAAGAAATGCCAGCATCAATTCTGAGACCAGTTAAATTTAAAGAGCTGATTTGTTCGCTGTCACTAATAGCTATACCAAGCTTTTCTAAACCAACCCTTGAAACATCAGCAATGATTGCGGCTTCGAGACTTTGGCACCATTTAGTTAGTTCCTTTAACCGCTTTAAAACTAAGTCAGGATCATCTTCTGGAATGTTTAAAGAAGTAAAAAGCGTACTGAAGCCAGCATTATGCATGGCTAGCAAATAATTATAGTCTTCAGCGGTTAGGTCATGATTAAGATAAATTGAAAAGCCAAACATTTCTTTTATTTCTCCCTTTTTCGGATCCAAGTGGAAACACTTACATTTACAATTATACTATTTTTGGGTTCAAGAAAATGCAAAATCAAAAAGCCGTGAACCTACTTCACGACTTTTTGTCTTAAATTTGCTTATTATTTTTCCTTAAGAAGAAAAGTGCTCCATGGTTCCACTAAATCAAGCAAATCCAAATCATCTTGGCTAAGATGACCAATCAAATTGCGTCGTCCATCATTTTCAAATGGAGTTAAAACAATTTGCAATTCGCCTTTGTAGCGTGGATATTTTTCATTAACAACAACGACATCGCCACGATTAAAAGTAGCTTTTTCATTGTTGTGTGCTGGAATTGCCTCTTTAGCGTAAACAACACGTGGCTTTGTATCACGTAGTAAAAACTCCGATGCATCGCCTCGATATAGATGCTTGTCATCTAAGCAAATAGTTCGCTCAATTGGCAAAACATCCTCTTCAAAGTCAATTCCTAAAGCAGGAAATGGAGCCGCAAAAGCTTTAGCTGCTGTTGCTAACTCTTCTTCACTTGCAAAAGCATTACCGATAATAATATCGTCAATCATCTTGCTTAAGCGCAAGTGTGTCACTTGACTAGCAATATTTCTCAAACGATCGCTTTCCATAGTCGGCAAGCCCTCATGAACCGGCCAAGGTCCGAACTGCGCATTTTTAGAAGAAATGAAAGCAGCAGTATGCAATCCATATTCACGGTACTTGAACGAATAATCCATGAAGATATCTTCACTCAGACCAGTATATTCTTGTGGATAAAAGTTGTGACAGCCAATTAGGTTATCGCATTCTGGGTCATAAGACATGATGCTATCCAAATAGTTTGTTCCGCGGCTCATATTCAATTCGATTTTTAGTCCGTATTGGTTATGAGTCATGGCGGCTTCTTCTATTCCGCTAAAGCCTTCATCTAAACGCAAACCCCAAACACCTAAATCATGAAAGAACACCAAATCATTGTAGTCAATCTTTAATTCTTTAAATAAAACAGGGTTGATGTCAACAACGGTGGTAAAACCTAGTTGATTGGCATAAGCCACGTCTTGCTTGAGCTTAGCGAGCAAATCTTCACCATCATCGCTTTGCAATTGCAATAATGACATGAAAATACGCCGATAGCCATACTTATGTGCTAAATCCATGTACGCCTTATCCTGCTCAAATGTACTTTGCTCAGGATAAAGTGAAATTCCTAATTGTTTCATCTTTTACTCCTTAGACCTTATTGACCTCTTTTGGATCAACGTTATTGGAAGCAATAACAAACGGTACATAAATTAAGAAACCAACTACCATGTTAACTAACTGCAAAACAGCTGCACGCCAGTCCATAGTACCCATGATCGAGTTTAAGAATGGTGGCATTGCCCAAGTTATCTGAGTATATACTCTGTTTACCAAACCAAGGCTTAAGGCACCATAAGCAATTGAAACCATAACCATAGGTGCAAGGATAAATGGAATGATGTATATCGGATTCAAAACAATTGGCATACCAAACATTACAGGTTCGTTAATGTTGAAGATACCAGGAACAAGTGAAACTTTAGCAACTGCACGCTCATCTTCACGCTTAGAAAATGCTAAGACAGCTAAGATAAGAAGCAAAGTTGAACCAGCACCACCGATCCAAACATAAAGGTCAAAGTCGGTTCTAGTCCACATGTAAGGAAGTGGTTTTTGCATCTTATATGCACTCTGATTAGCCAATAATGCAGTCATCCAAATACTTTCCGTAATTGGAGCCATCACATTGGTTCCGTGAATACCAAAGAACCAGAACAGTTGAACTAAGAAAGTCACAAGCAGAACAGAACCATAACCTTGACCCATCTTCATCAATGGTTCTTGGATTGTTTTGGCAATAAAGTCAATGACTGTTGTTCCTTGTAAAGTAAACAGGTAGTAAATAATTCCAACAACATACAAACCAGCAACAGCAGGAATAATACCAGTGAAGGCATTTGAAACTGCTGGTGGAACACTGGCAGGCATCTTAATAGTAATATGCTTTTTCACAAGTGCGATATAGATTGAGATTGAAATGGCACCCATAATCATAACTGTGAAGAAACCATATGCACCGAAGTACTTACCAAAGTTAAAGTAGCCCCATGCACTAATATTTTTATCTGTTGCAGCAGCACCAACCTCAGTAATGGCCTTGATACTACCCTTAGTCAAAGCGCTCTTCAAGTCCAAAGAAAAGCTTTGTGGCAGTCCCATAATGAACGTACCCAAGGTTACAAGACCACCAGCGATTGGCTCTACTTCATATTGACGACACATTTGGTATCCAAATGTAAACGCAAACAGCAGACCCAAGATCGCTGTGGTACCAGTCCAAACTACAGCGTTGATGTTAATCAACCACTGCATTGAGTTAACCACGCCAGTCCAGCCTAGGTTTGTAGGCACATCCCTAAAGATAGCGTTGAGCACGTTGGCCACAGCACCTGCCATGATTAATGGCATCAGTGAGATAAACGCGTCACGCAAGGCTACAAGCCAACGGACAGAACCTATCTTGGCCGCGATCGGAACAACATGCTTATTTAACCAATTTATTAAAGCATTCATTATAAATTCCCCCTACTATTATTATCACTTCACTTGAATTATAACATAGAAATTGAAAACGATTTACTTTTTTATGAGACAAATCATTGGGGGAGTAGAGAATGCAGATTTGGTATATACCAACAACTATTATCAATAATAGCCTGTCTGTATAAAAATTTATATATTGGTATATACCGAAAAAATAAGAGAAATTGATTGCCTTTATAGTTAGTTAAGCTTCTTGTTCAATTTTATTTTTAAGTCCTTTATTGCTTGCCATGACAAAAGGTAAATATAAGAAAATATCTAAAATAAAGAGCAGCAGAGACAGAATTGTTGCCGGTATATCTCCAGCCGTAGTAATCCAGGTTGTTAATATTGGGGGAATGGTCCAAGCTGGAATTACCACACTTTTAGCTACTATGCCTAATGCCGTCAATGGATAAGCAATCGCAAGGTTGATTAATGGTACAAACAGAAAGGGAATTACGAAGTAAGGGTTCATGACAACTGGCATTCCGAACATTATTGGTTCAGAAACATTGAAGAAACTTGGCAAAAGACCTAATTTAGCTACATCACGATAATCTTTTCTCTTAGAAGCGATGAAAACTGCAATTAGAAGCGGTAAAATTGCACCTGTTCCGCCAAATAAGGTATACATGCCGATCCAAGGATTAGTAACAATATTGGGCACTGTCTTATGAGCAGCAAAAGCTGCCATATTCTGTTGAATCGCTGCAATCATTGATGGCGAAGTTACAGAGGCTACTAAATTCTGTCCGTGAAGACCAAAGAACCAAAGAAATTGGGTAACAAATTGAATAACAAACAAACCAATCCATGATTCCATTGCCATTTGTAATGGAGTAGAAATAACAGCTTGAACTAAATCGGTAAATGATTGATGGAAAATTTGCACATAAGCAAAACTTACAACAGCAAAAACAATAACTACCAAAGACTCCGGAATTAGTGAATTAAAGGACTGGGCGACTGCTGGTGGAACCCCTTCTGGCATTTTTATTCTTAAGCTCTTGGCTTTATAAAACAACAGTAGCAACTCTGTGCTTAATATTGCTGAAATTAAGCCTACAAACATCCCGCCCGATGAGGTAAGCGCCTGAGAATATACACCACTAACACTGACACTTTTGATTGTTCCAGTAACAACCGCCTGATTATTTAATGGAAATAAAATTAAAGCAGTTGCCACACTTAAAATGCCAGCATGGATTGGACTGATATCTTTTGTTCCAATTCTGCCATCGGCAATATAGCTATTAAGCAATCGGTAGCCAATGATAAAAGTAACGAAAATGGTCATAAAGCCCATTGTCCCATTATTAACCATCGTTCCCATTTCCATCAGTTTAGCGGCATAAGGAAAAGCCTTTAAAACTGTCTGATTGCTAAAAACTAGCGAGTTTAATAAAATGAAAATCGAATTAACCATAATAATTGGCGTAATATCGACAAAAGCATCACGAATAGCTACTAGGTGGCGTTGATTACCAATTTTAGTAGCCATTGGCAAAACCAATTTATTTATCTTATCAGAAATACTCATTTTTACTCCTTAACTTTTCTATTGGGTCGTTTTAATGAGATTGAATTAATTGAAACGTTTCAATTAATCATATTATACACCGTTTTTGTAAACGTTTCAATAATGAAAAATGTTTTATTTTTAAAATTGATTGTAAAAAAAACCGATCTAATTAAACCGAGTTTGCTTTTTTCATTTTTTACCAGTAAGTTCTAAGACTCCGTATGGAAAAGCCGTTGTTGGCAAAGCAACTGAGTGATCGGTGATTGCTACCCTGCTATCATCTTCCATATTTATTACGTCAGAACTTACTGACGGTAAGTCATTCAGGCTAATCTTATTTCCACTGTCTTTATTCGAATAAAATAGATAGTAGTTGTCGTTTTTCTTGGTTAAATACAAATCATTTTTGACATAATCTGGACATCCTCTTGTGCCATAGACTGCATCTTCAAAGGTACGAAGCCATTTGCCCAATTCTTGCATTATTTTTACAGCTTGCTTTGGCAGTGTACCATCAGGTTTAGGACCAACCCCAAGAATAACATTTCCACCCAAAGCAATTATTTTAATCAAACTAGCGAGAATTTCCGCAAAACTCTTATACTGATCATTTGGAACGTACCCCCAATTTTTAGCTAAGGTAATATTACTTTCCCAGACTTTTTTCGGTGGAACTTCGGGAATCTTTTGCTCTGGCGTAACATAGTTTTCATATTTTCCGCCAATTGTCCGATCAACAATTAAAGTATCCGGCTTAATTTTCCAGATCTGCTTTGCGATCTCATCCATCGGAAGATATTCGTTATGTTCACTGTTGACCCAACCAGCATCAAGCCACAGTATATCAATCGGACCATAGTTTTGACAGATTTCAAGCAATTGGTTCTCAACATAGGATTGAAATTTGTGCCAAAGTTGAGGGTTCTGTTTAGGATCATAGCTAGCATATCTGCCCTTAGGGTCGGAGCCTGGCACCCAGTATGCCGGGCTATGCCAGTCTGCCTTAGAATAATAGGCTCCAGTAGCAATACCAGCTTTGCGAAAAGATTGATTAACGTATTTCAGAATGTCGGCTTTGGAATTGTGATGAAAAGCAGCATTATCACCCGTTATTTTATAGTCACTGAATTGGGTGTCGTACATGTTAAAGCCGTCATGATGCTTTGTAGTAAAGAGCATATACCTAAAGCCCGCATCTTTGGCAGCTTGGGCCCAATTATCTGGATCAAAGTTTACCGGATTAAATTCCCGATCTAAATTCCAATAATCACGACGCAATGTTTTCAAGTCTGAACGCCATGCACCATGCTTACGTGCCCAATCATCTTCTTTAGATAGTTGCCAGGATTCCACAATTCCTGCTTGCGCATATAACCCCCAATGAAAAATAATACCTAGTTTTTGATCTTGAAACCAAGTTAATTTCTTTTGAATTGCCAACGGCAAGCTTCGATATTCTTCGTCTTGAGTTTTGACGTTTTCAACAATATCTTGCCTTTGCTTGTTAAACTTGCTCATCTTGCAACTCCTTTTGCCAAAAAATCCTATCTCGTATAAAAGTTTGTTTTGCAACTTGTTGATGATCTAATAACTTTAAGGTCGTCTCAGCCACATTCTCAGCAACTTTATCCACTGGCTGTTTGATTAAGGTAATCGGCAATTCCATGTTTTGTAAAAGATGCGAATATCCAAAACCGGCAACTGCTATATCTTTTCCAATTTTTTTACCAGCATCGCGCACGCCTTGAAGAGCCTGAACTGCATTTGTATAATTGGTGACAAAAATCGAGTCAAAGCCTTGCTCAATGAGTTTAGGCACCGCCTGGTATGTTTCGGTTGTGCCATAATCAACATAAGTGATATAAGCTGGGTTCATCTTCTTGTTGGTCGCTTGAAAAGCGGCATTAATACCTGCTAGACGTTGCTGAAGAACGTAATCGCTCTCCGTGGGAATGATAAATGCGGTTTTTTTGCATTTACTGATCATTTGTAAGGCTACTTTTTTTGCTGCTTCCTTGTCGGCACTCAAAATCTCCGGTACTGACCTATCTGTTAGCGATGACTCGACCGAGACTACTGGAATATTTAAATTGCCAGCCTCTTGAAAAGCCTTCCATTTACTTTCTGCCTTTAAAATAATCAGGGCATCTACTGAACGCTCAATCAACTTGTGTAATTTATACTCAAAAATCTGCTCACTGTTACGGTGACTAGTTAACAATAAAAAATAGCCAGCTTTGTCAAATAGCTGTTCTAATTTTGCCAGTAGCTGTGAACTGTAAAAGTTATCCATGTTGTCAACCAGAATACCCACCGAAAATGATTTATTCATTTTTAGCGACTTGGCGGTTTGGTTCGGAATATAGTGCAGCTTTTTGATTGCCTGCTTGATTTTTTCCTCATTAGCGTCTTTCAACTGAAAACCGTTCAAATAACGAGAAACTGAGCCTACCGAAACCCCTGCTTGAAGCGCTATGTCTTTAATTGTTACCATTCTCTTCACCCATATTTTTTAAAGTTATGTTGCATTACTAAGATTAAAAATCTCTGGTTTCAGCAAAATTTTTTGAGCGCTTAGCTAATCCAAATTATCGCCATTAGTCTTAATCGCTTTTTGGAACCACCAGTAGCTTTTCTTCGGGATACGCTTTAGATTGCTTGATTTTCTGTCAGTGTGGCTAACATAAACCATTCCATACCTTTTATCAATATTTCCGGATGAGCTTGGAATATCAATTAGTCCCCAAACAAGATAGCCGATAATCGGTACACCATCGACCAACATTGCCTTTTTTAGGGCTTTAAGATGTTCTCGATGGTAGGCAATTCGCTGGTCATCAATAATTTCACTGCCGGAATATTCTTCTCTTAAGCCGATCCCATTTTCGACTGGAAACAGCGGTATCTGGTATTGATTATAGGTCTTTGTCAGAATATCCCTAAAGCCGCTTGGATCAATTGACCAGCCCCATTCATTAACAGGTAAAAAAGGATTTTCCTTTCCACCATATGTAAGGTAATAATTAGGTGCAGCTTCTGCCGGGACTAAGGAGCTGCTGATTGTCGCGCTTTGATAATAGCTAAAGGCAAAATAATCACTACGTGTGTTGCTGATCTCATCCAAATCTGCCGCTAAAACATCAAGCTTTAAGTGGTGATTTTTGACAAAAGCAACTACTTCATTTGAATAGTGGCCATACACGAAAACGTCTAATAAGTTCTTATTTAGAAATTCATCAATTTGTCTTGCACACTGAATGTCTTGCGGAATTGACGAAACAGGATAAACTTCACTATAAGCAAGCATTCCGCCAATTTGACAAGTGGTATTTTTATGTAAATAATTTGCTATTCGTGCATGTGCAAGCATAACATAATGGCTGATTTGATAAATGCCTGTCAAAGTTTCTTCTCCCTTGATGCAGCCAGCTATTTTGTAGGCTCCCGGCATAAAGTAAAGATTTTGTTCATTAAAAGTAAGCCAATACTTAACGCGATCACCAAACAAGTCAATCATTTTCTTGCCATACCGAACAAAAGCGTCAACAACGTGACGGCTTAAAAAACCATTGTACTTTTTCGCTAAAGCTAATGGCATATCAAAATGATACAAGCAAATCATTGGTTCAATTTGACGTTTTAGCAGTTCGTCAATTAAGTGTGAATAAAAATCAATTCCTTCTTGATTAAAATCACCATCACCAGTTGGGTTTACCCGACTCCACGAAATTTGAAATCTATAGCAATTAATTCCTTGCTTTGCCATCAAGTCTAAGTCTTCTTGGTAGCGGTGATACTCATCAATCGCATTATCCCAAACAGAAGTACCATCATTGTTTCGGTAAGTATCGTAAACAGATGGTCCCTTACCGCCTTCGTGGACGGCTCCTTCAGTTTGCATGCTTGAAGTTGAATTACCCCAGAAAAAATCTTCCGGTAATGATTGCTTAGACATTTTATACCTCATCTACTGTTTAATTGAAACGTTTCAATAATATTATAGTGAAAAAAAGAGCTAAAGTAAAGAAAATGGCTAAGTTTTTCCAAAAGGAAACCTACTTAGCTTGTTAATCGTAGCTTTTCACTAAAAACAGATTGCAAACACTCATCAACTTACCGTCTTATCCTTTTTTTGAAGCAGCTGAACAATCAGTGTTTTTATAAGGACGATAAGTCTCGTGTTTGGTTGAATACTCCACTACCTTTTTGATCTTTAACCCAGCAAATTCAATTAAGGACACACCGTCAAAACAATATTCCTTTTCTTCTTTAGCTTGAAAGAACCACGTAACGACAAATTCGCCTGAAGTGGTTTGCTCAATTTTAAAAATTGTCCACTTTAAAACCGTCTGTTTTTTCGCTGCTCCTTTAATATAGGCTTTTAGTTCGGCTAATCCTTGATAAGTAGCTCCATAACATTCACGGTAATACATATCATTGTGAAACCATTGATCAAGCTTTGAAAAATCTTTATTAATCCAAGAATTAAAATAATCTCTGATAATTTGTTCTTGTGAAATTGCAACTTTATCCTTATTCATACTACATACCGACCTTTCCGCATAATCATTTATTGCAATTTACCTTAGAAAAAAGGCGGTTGCCTATCTGGCACCGCCTTTTATCTCTTACTACTTACTAGTAGTTGCATAATCTGCAATATTTAAAACTTGTTGGAAACCATTTGCATTGGTAATGGTTAAAACCGTATTGTTATTGCTGAATTGAATGGCGGTCTTGTCAACGCCATTAACAGTCGCAATCAATTGAACAATCTGATCGGCCTCAGCTGATGTCAGGTTCTTTAAATCCGCAACGATAATTTTCTTACCGTTAAGGGCCGCCTTAGCGGTAGTGATTTTACTTACGGCACCAGAAACTTGCTCAATGGTTGAATTAGCTGTATTAATCTGCGTACCAGCTGCGATTGCAGCATCATAAGCGTCCCGCAGTGACTTGGCAGAGAGCTTGTAAGCATCACTCGCCTTCACCGTTGCATCTTGACTTAAAGCATCTTGCAATGACTTCTTGTCACTTGCAGATGCACTAACAGTTTCATTTTTAGCAGCTTCTGGAGTGTTAACTGGCGTCAACTTATGACCGCTCACAGTGCTGATATCACTTTCCTTAAGGAAACCGTTCTTGTCACTTTGCAGCTTGTAGAACAATTCTGCTTTATTTTCTGCTTGAATCCAGATGTAACGTAATTCAGATACTCGTGCGGTGTGACCCTTGGCAAAAGTCTTAGTTGACTGCATTACGCCCTTGTCGTTATAAACATTTGCATCACGTGCAAGTGTTACCAAAGTTGAATTAGGGTCTTCTTCAGGTTTAGAGTTAGTAGGCTTTAATTGCTTACCGGTAATCACACCCACATTGCTCTTCTTAACCCATTGATCATCGCCAGGGTAGTTGCTGTCACTTAAATGGTAGTAAAGCTTACCATTAATGTATTGCAATTTATCAACTTGAACTTGTTGACCTTTCTTCAGCAATTTCTTCGTTGAATTGCCTTCACCATCATACAGGTAAGCATTATGGCTCAAGGTAATGATCGTTGGGTCGTTTTGATTGTCGCTTGGCGTGTCATCAACATCATTAACTGGTTTTAATTTAGCCCCAGTTAGTTTGCCAACATTAGCTGCTTTGATGAATTGATTATCTTGGCCACTGATGCGATAGAAGAGTTTTTTGCCGAGATAAATTGCTTGGTCAAAGGAGACTGTTTGACCCTTTTTGATTTTCTTTTTCGCAGTTTTGCCGTTTTTATCATAAATATAGGCATTG
>CALYQE010000003.1 GCA_945281075.1 uncultured Lactobacillus sp.
CGCTTTAGCATGACGTAATTTTGCATGGTTAAACTCAAAATTACTAGCGGAAATTCCGAGCCTTGTGCCTTATGGATCGTAATGGCATATGCCCGCGTTAGATCAAATAAGTCCTTCTTGTTGAAATTTATTTCCCGCCCGTCAAAATCAGCCGTCATCGTTTTTTGCGGATTTTTTTCATCAATTGCTAAAATCTTGCCAATTTGCCCATTATAAATATCTTTTTCAGGGTTATTTTGTAATTGTAAAACCCGATCGCCAATGCGAAAAACTTCATCATGAGCTTCCAGAACCTTGCTGTTGGCTTTGGCGGGATTCATAATTTCTTGCAATACATTATTTAGATTGTTTACGCCACCGTCTCCTTGATACATGGCACCTAAAATCTGAATATTGTCTTGATCAAAGCCGCGTGCCAATGCTCGTTCAACAATCTGGCTAACCACATGATCCACTTCATGCGGCGGACAGGAAATAAAGGAGTAATTCTTGGTTTTTTGAAACAAAGCCTGCTGGTCCCGACCCTCGTTGATTTCGTGAGCTAAGGTAATAATACTGGAATCATCACCCTGCCGATGGATCTGCTTTAAAACAGTAGTGGGGAAAGCATTGGCCTTAATCAAATCGCTAAAGACATTGCCGGCACCAACTGAAGGCAATTGGTCCTTGTCCCCTACAAAAACGATATGCTTGGTATCCTCAATGCTGGCAATAAGCTGTTTGAACAAAAACATATCAACCATTGACATCTCATCTACAATGAGGATTTCCCCGTTTAATTCGTTTAAATCAGTAGCATCACTTTCGCCAATTCCTAGTCCTAACATCCGGTGAATTGTTTTGGCGGTAATTCCCGTAATTTCTTCCATGCGTTTCGCTGCACGACCAGTTGGAGCGGCCAATAAAAATGGCGGATCGCTGCTGTACAAAGCCGAAGCTGGTATCTCGGCTAATTCACGCAAGACCAGTAAAATTCCGTTGATAATCGTTGTCTTACCGGTTCCTGGGCCACCAGTTAGAATTGAAATTGGGTTAGTTAGAGCATTGCTAATTGCTAACTTTTGCGTTTGATCATATTTAATTTTCAATTGTGTTTCAGCCTTAGCAATCGCAATCTGAATTGCCTGTTCATCGTAATGATCGACTTCCTGGCGCCGATTAACAATCTGTTTCATCGTTAGCGCAATTTCGTTTTCGGTTTCAAAAATATTTTGCAGCGCTGCTTCATCACCAGTAACTACAATTTTGCCTTGATGCTGCAATTGGTTGACGCAGGTTGCGACTGGATCAAATTGTTCAAGCTGCAGCAGTTTGCCTGCTTCAGTTAACAGCGTGGTTAAGTTCACCAAGGTGTTGCCTTGATTAGACAATTGATCAGTTAATACCTGAAAAATCGCACCGTTAATGCGGCGGGAGTCATCAGGCGCAATTTGCAGCTGCTGACCGATTCGATCAGCGCTTTTAAAAGCATAACCTCTGACTTCAGCAATCGACTCATACGGATCAAGCTCTAGCTTAGCTAAAGTTTCCCCTTGATATAGTTGATACAAACGATTTGCTACATTTTTGTTTAAGCCAAATTGTGCCAGTTTCAAAACAATTTCAGAATATGAATCCATTGACTTGACACCATTTAGCAAACTGTCTTTTTGCTTTTTGGTCAGGGGCAAAGTCGCAATTTTAGCGGGATTTTCTTTTAAAATGCTCAGTGCATCAGTTCCTAGAGCGGAAATGACCGCGTCAGCAGTTTTCTTGCCAATACCGGGAAACTTAGCCGAACTTAAATAACGCGTCAGGCTACCCTTTTCATGTGGTACCGACTGCTGATATTGGTCGCAATGAAACTGCAAACCAAACTTATTATGCACGACTAGTTTACCTTCAAACAGGTAAGTTCCACCCTCTTGAATATCGCCAAAACTACCCGTGACTTTAATTTCTTCTCGGTCATAATCCTCAAGTTTTCCGACAATTGTGACATCGAGAATTTTAAAGAGGTCTTGTTCATTTTCAAAAACTATGCGATTAACTTTTCCATGAAATTTAGTCATTGCTCTTTCCCGCATCATTAACCATTTTTAAAATTGCATTATACTGCTCTTGAGCCTGCTCAAAAAATTTGGGATCTTGCTGCTTTGCCTGGGCAAGATATTTTTCAGCCTGTTGGCGATCTTCACTAAACAGAGTGATTCCCAACATAAAATTAACCTTAGCACTTCTTTTTTCAGGACCAATTGCCGCAAAATTTGCTTTAGCCTCCTTCAAATCACCAAGGCTTAGCCAAATATCGCCCAATAATTCTTTAACCCGATCATCTACGTTTTTAATGGTTAAAGCATGCGCAAGTGCCTTTTGCGGTTGCCCCATTTTTAAGAAAATCAGTGCTTTTTGGTATAAAATCAAATCGTCATTGGGTAACTTGTCAAGCAAGTCTAATGCCTGCGCAAAATCGCCCTGTAGATAAAGACTTACCGCCAAATCATAATCTAAAGCCTGCGGTTTTTTTACCAAATTTTTTGCCTGCTCCAGCAACTGGGTAGCTTGATCAAAGCTGCCTTGCTCAACCAGACATGTTGCTAGTTGAAGATAATTTTCGGCTTTCGTTGGTTCCTGATCAATTTTTTTGATCAATTCGTGTATTGCTTGTTCAGCTGCTGTTTGTTTTTCCTGATCTGTCATAGTGAATCTGTTCCCGAAAGTTTTCTGCCCAAAAAGCTGGTCTTATTCCAAGTAATTAACTGAAAAGTTTCGCCTGCATCATTTGTTTCCAAAATACTAAGACTGGTGTTACTTAGAGCACCATTGTGTCTGATATCATTTAAGGGATAATTCAATAAGCCGCCCATAATCGCACCTAAAGCCGCACCATGACTAACCGCAAGTACTTTGTCTGTTTGCCTTGGATATTTTTGGGCAACATCATGAGCAAAACTTTTGCCCCGCTTGATTACTTCAGGATAAGTTTCCCCAGCGATGCTTTTGCCATCATATTTTTCCGGATGATTCCAAATATCATCTACTTGCTGAGGATATTGTGCGGTTGCTTCGGCAAATTCAAGTCCTTCCATGGCACCCAGATCAAACTCGCGCAAGCGTTCATCTTGATTAATCGGTAAATTAGTTGCCATCGTCTTCTTTAAACCACTTGCCGTTTGGTAGGCGCGATTCAAAGGACTGGTATAGATAGCAGCAAAGTTTGTGTTCTTGAGATATTGGCCAAGCTTGTGAATATCACGAATGCTTTCTGGTAGAAGCGGTGAATCACCATGTGCGCCTTGAAATCTTTTTTCTAAATTCCACTCTGTTTTGCCGTGCCGGATAAAATAAATTTGCATAAGTACTCGATCAATCTCCTATTGAAGTTACCTTTCTAGTTTATCATTTAATCAGCCGCAGTGAAAAAGATAATCAAGGAAGCACCGCTTAACTGGGGCAATAAAAAAAGTGCGCACCCGCACTTTTTCTTGTTCAAATTAAACTAATTGTAGTTTGCGCTCCTGTTGGTAGGCACAGTCAATGTTACCCCCACCGAGGCATTCCTCACCATCGTATAGAACAAGGGCTTGTCCTGGCGTAACCGCACGAGCAGGCTCATCAAAATGAACGGTGGCCGTGTTGGTAGCAGCATGATAGTCAACTGTAACCGCAACGTCGGGTTGACGGTAGCGAAACTTAGCGCTGCACTCTATTGTCAGGTCATGTTGAGGCTGGACCGTGAAAAATGACATTCCACTTGCTTCAAGTTCGGTTGCATAGAGCAGCTCACTGTCATAGCCCTGTTCAACAATTAACTCGTTTTTTTGCAGGTCTTTGCCAACTACGAACCAAGGCGCCGTTGATTGTTTGGTTGAACCTAAGCCTAAGCCTGAACGCTGCCCAATGGTGTAATACATCAAACCGGCATGTTCGCCAACCACATCGCCTGCTGGCGTAACCATCTTGCCTGCTTGTGCCGGCAAAAATTCGCTTAAAAATTTGCGGAAATTACGTTCCCCGATAAAGCAAATACCGGTGGAATCCTTTTTCTTGGCGTTAATCAAATTATTTTTAATGGCAATTTCACGTACCTGTGGCTTGGTTAAGTCTGCTAATGGAAAAATTACCTGGTTAATCTGCTCTTGTGATAACTGGCTCAAAAAATAAGTTTGATCTTTGTTGCCATCTTTAGGGCGCATCATATGCGTGGTGCCGTTACTATCGATGATTGTCTTAGCGTAGTGTCCCATGGCAATATAATCGGCGTCAAGGTTCAGTGCAAATTCCAAAAAAGCCTTGAACTTAATTTGACTATTACACATGACGTCAGGATTAGGCGTCCGGCCTTTTTTATATTCATTTAAAAAATACTCAAAGACGCGGTGCCAATATTCTTTTTCAAAGTTGATTGAATAATATGGGATGCCAATCTGATCAGCTACCTTTTTTACGTCTTCGTAGTCTTCGGTTACAGTACAGACACCAGCATCATCAGTGTCATCCCAATTTTTCATGAAAACACCGATCACGTCATAGCCCTGCTCTTTTAACAGCAAGGCGGACACCGATGAGTCAACGCCTCCACTCATGCCCACAACTACTCTGGTCTTTTTTGCCAATGATCTCAGTCCTTTACAGCAACAATAATCTTGCGTTCTTCCAGGTCTTTTAAAATATAATCTAAAAGTTCGACAGTTGATGCCAATTGCTTATTCTTAAAAATATTTACTTTTTGTAAACCATTCCTGTCAGTTACCACCATTGTTAATCGCTCGAAGTCTTTGTCAATTGTCATTTTCAGCTTCGTCGGTGCGTTATAAGGGGAATCATTATAAAGCGGGTGTTCATAATTAAAATTGCCTTTACTAGTTTTGACGAATCCGGCATCGATTAATGCGTATAACTTTAAATCAGGACTAAGCGTGAACTTACGCTGATCACCATTAATTTCAACAATATTTGCCATAATTTCACCTCTTGCTTACAAATAATAAGTTAAATCGAACTAAAAAGCAACTGCTTTCCTTTTTATTGCAATTTGCTGGCAATTTTAGCCAGCTGCTTTGCGAACTTTTTGACTTCATCTTCAGTGGTATAGCGCCCAAAGGAAATTCTAATTGATTCAGTTACCCGTGGTGATTCAGCGCCAAAACAAGCCTTCAATACGTGTGAGGGTTCAAGCGAGCCGGCGGTACAGGCGGAACCGCCTGAAACAGCAAAACCGGCTAGATCAAGATTAGTTTGCAAAACAATAGTCGAAATACCATTAAGACGGAGATTCAGCACGTGATGCGAAAATTGCTCATCAAAGCCGCCATTAATCTCATACTTTATCTTGGCTTGCTCGAGCTCATTTAAGATTAATTCTTGAAAGTGATGATATTTGCTTTGCAGCTGCATTTTGTCAACTGCCGCAATTTCACTGACTGCCTCACCAAAACCCGCAATTGCCGGAACGTTTTCCGTGCCGGCACGCCTTTTGGTTTCCTGTTCTCCACCCAAAATTAAAGGCGGCAATTTAGCTTTTTTATTTTCATACAAAAAACCCAGAAACTTTGGCCCATTAATCTTATGTGCGGAAGACGATAAGAAATCAATCTGCATTTTTTGCACATCAAGCTCAATATTGCCCAGGCCTTGAACCGCATCAACGTGAAAATAGGCATTGCTTCCGGCTACCACTTCACCAATTGCCTCAAGCGGATTGATTGTGCCAATCTCATTGTTAACGGCCATGATCGAAACTAAAATTGTTTCAGGAGTTAAATTAGCCTTTAAATCAGCTAACGAGATCCGGCCGTTTTGATCAACATCAAGGTAAATGACCTCGTAACCTTCACGCTCTAGCTGCTTCATCGGCTCCAAAACCGAAGGGTGCTCAATCTTAGTCGTAATAATCCGTTTGCCGATACTGCGCCGACTATGAGCGACGCCAAAAATAGCAGTATTATTGCTTTCCGAACCACCGGAGGTAAAAACAATTTCATTGTCTTCAGCATTAATTACGTTCGCAATCTTAGTCCGCGCCTGGTCAATTGCATGTCTGGCCGTTCGACCAATTTCATAGGTACTTGATGCATTACCAAAATCAGTTGTCATCTCATTGGTAATGACGTCAATCACTTTTGGAGACATCGGCGTCGTCGCCGCATTATCCAAATATATTTGCTCCATGATCTTACTTCATCTTCTCTAAATATGTACAAATTAGTTTAGCTGCTTTTGCCCCAACTTTTTGAACAAATTGATCAAAATCTTCATTAGCATCTTCGTCACCATTATCAGAAATGGCACGCAGCGCGACCAGTGGCTTTTGAAAATGTTCGGCTACTTGAGCAAAGGCTGCCCCTTCCATTTCAACGCCTAAAGCACTAGCAAAATTTGCTTTAATGGCGGTCTTTTGTTCCTGTGAGCCGATAAAAGAATCCCCCGTAACAATTAAGCCTTCAAGATACGGTACACCTTGTTTATTTAAAAAGGCAGCAAATTGCTTTTTTTGTGGCGATTCTAAGTTGAAAACTGCCGGTTCACCCGGAATTTGACCTTCAACATAATTACCAGCAAGAGTATTATGTGCGTCATGATAAGCAAATGAATCTGCTAAAACTAGATCTTCCTGATGAACATCCGGTTGCAGAGAGCCGGCTGAACCAGTCATCAAGATTAAATCAATATCAACATTACTCAATAAGCTGGCCAAATTCATGGCCGCTTGTACTTTTCCAATTCCACTCAAGCCAAGGTAAACGTCATTACCATTAACGCAAAAATGCTCGAATAACGTAGATCCGAACATTTTTTTACTACCTGAGTGAAAATACTGACGATAATATTTAGCCTCAATTTCCATTGGGACAATAATTGCTATCTTCATTATTTTACCTCGATGTTTACAAATGGAATAATGCAAACAAAACTAATCCGATTAAAATGATTAAAATGATAATAGCGGTATTCAACTTTCTTTTCAGCCGAAGACCTTTTTGCTCACTCGAAAGCTGCTGCTCGGTTTTTGCCCCGCGATCAGCTTGCTCTTTTGCTTTGCGCAGCTTAAAACCACGCACATGTTCACGCCTTTGTTCTTCTCTAGGCGATTGCACGCTTGAATTATTTTCACTTTGATCACGAGTAAAGTCTGGATTAACATCGACTCCGTCATTATCGTCACTTTCAAAAGCGGCTTTAATCGAATTTATTAATCCATTATTCTTCTTATGCTTAATTTTCCGTTGATAATCGGAGCGCTTTTCAGTCATGTTAATCCTTTGCGTTTGCACCTGTTAAAAGCATGTTTTCCCACACACTCATCGCGTACAACGTCTTTGCATCCACAATTTTGCCTTCTGCCGAAAGTCGTTTCAATTCTTCCAAACTGAACCAGTGACTAGTTAAAAATTCGTCTGCATCAAGCGGATCTTTGTCCGTTAACTTAGTCAGAGTATCACAATAAAATAAATATAACTTTTCATTGGTAAAACCCGGTGAAGAATAAAATTCGGTGATTTTTTCCCAATAATCGGCGTGATAGCCGCCTTCTTCGTTTAACTCTCGCTTCATTGCATCCAAGGGACTCGCATCGGTTTCATCAATCAAGCCAGCTGGAATCTCTAAAGTTAATTCTTTAATCGGTTCACGCCATTGCTCAACCAGTAGCATTTCCTGCTTGTCATTGACAGCAATTGCTGCTGCTGCAGGTTGGTGTTTGACCACTTCCCTTGAAGCAGTTTCACCATTGGGCAATTTAATTGTTCGTACAGAGAGGTCAACAATTCGCCCCGAAAAAATCTGTTTTGAAGAAATTTCAGTTTCTCTTAAATCCATTTATTCACTTTCCTGTAAATCGGCTAAATACACATTAACGCATTGTAAACCATTTTTTCCTTGCGCAAGTTGGTATCTAACCTTTTGTCCAACTTGAAGACGGCGATAGCCTTCTTCTTTAATCGCAGTATAAAAGACAAAATACGATTTATGATTTTCGCTATCCTCAATAAAACCAAAACTGCTGTTTTGATCAAATTGTTTTACTGTTCCTAAACGCATTATTCTTCTAATCCTTCTTGGACAGTTTCAGGATAATCGCTTTTAACTATCTTAGCACACCGTCCACAAAGCAGAGGCAAGTCATGATCCTCACCAATGTCAGTTCTAATCATCCTGCAACGCGGACAAACTTCACCTTCTGCGCGCTCAACAATAAATGATCCGGTAGCTAGCTCTTCAGCTTCAGCTGGTGCTTCTTTGTCACTAACTGTTAACTTCGAAACAATCAGAATCTGTCTGAAGTCAGCATTTAACTTGCTCAAAGCTGCACTAGTTTCAGCGTTCGGGTAAATGGTAACTGCAGCTTCAAACGACTTACCAATCATCTTTTGATCACGGGCTTGTTCTAGCACCTTCAAGACATCGTCACGCATCCGCATGAATTGTTGCCAATTTTCAAGAAGCTCGCCTTGATTATCGTAAGTTGCAATTTCAGGCATATCCGCTAACTGAATATAATCTTCCTTCTCCTTCAAGAAAGACCAAATTTCTTCCATTGTGTGCGGCAAAATTGGCGTTAAGATTTTAGCTAACTTAACAGCTGCATCATAAATTACAGTCTGCATGGATCTTCTAGCATGACTGTCTTGACCTTCAATGTACAACACATCCTTGGCAAAATCTAAGTAAAATGCCGAAAGGTCATTTGAAATGAAGGCAAACACCTTTTTATAAACAGTGTTAAAGTCGTATTTTTCGTAGCTTTCAAGACAAACTTTCATTAAATCGTTTAATTTTACCTCAAGATATTGATCAATCGAGTTAAGCTCATTATAAGCAATCCGATTTTCTTTTGGATCGAAATCTGAAGTATTTGCCAACATATAACGGAAAGTGTTTCTGATTTTACGGTATGCTTCCGAAGTTTGCTGCAAAATATCTTGCGACACTGCTACGTCTGAAGTAGCGTCAACCGAAGCAACCCATAAGCGAATAATCTCCGCACCCATCTTCTTAATTATATCATTTGGCGAAATAATGTTGCCCAAGGACTTCGACATCTTGTGCCCCTTGTCATCAAGTACAAATCCTTGAGAGAGAATGCCGCGATATGGCGCAATTCCAGTAGCAGTAACTGAGGTGATCAGACTTGAGTTAAACCAGCCACGGTACTGGTCGCTTCCTTCAAGATATAGATCAGCTGGAAAATGCAAATTAGGTCTTTTAGCCATAACTGCCTGATGTGATGAACCTGAATCAAACCAAACATCAAGAATATCAGTTTCTTTCTTAAACTCGCCGTGCGGTGAATGTTCTGAGGTAAAGCCATCAGGCAAAAGTTCTTTAGCGGTATGCTTATACCAAGCATTCGAACCCTCCTTAGCAAAAATTTGGGCAATATGCTCAATTGTTTCTGGAGTAACGATTGGCGTGCCGTCTTCTGCGTAAAAAATTGGTAAAGGAACACCCCAAGCACGCTGACGAGAAATTACCCAGTCGCCCCGGTCTTTGATCATATTATGCAAGCGGACTTTACCCCATGAAGGTGTAAAGTCGACTTGATCGATTTGATCTAAAATCTGCTGCCGGCATTTTGCAATTGAAGCAAACCATTGCGTGGTTGCGCGATAAATGACTGGCTTTTTAGTCCGCCAGTCGTGCGGATACGAGTGCGTGAAAAAGCTTAGCTTCAACAAATTACCCGATTTTGCCAACTTGTCAGCGACAACTTTATTGGCATCGTCATAAAACATGCCAACTAGGTCTGGATCAGGAACTTCTTCAGTGAAGCAGCCCTTATCATCTAATGGGCTAAATACTGGTAAACCGTATCTTTGAGCCACATTGTAGTCATCTTCACCGAAGCCCGAAGCAGTATGGACAAGCCCGGTACCATCTTCGGCTGTAACGTGCAGCGCATTCATCAAAATGACATCTTGACCATAAAGTGGATGAGTAGCAACCATGCGATCCATTTCGGAACCCTTTAGGTGTTGAACTACTTCGTAATTTTCCCAGCCAAGCGCCTCAGCCACCGCATTTAAGCGTTCTGTGCCAACAACATAGCGTTTATCATTGACTTTAACAACTGAATAGTCAAATCCAGGGTTAACCGTAATTCCTTGATTGGCTGGAATTGTCCAAGGAGTGGTTGTCCAAATCAAGAAGTAGGTATTTTCTGGATCTAGAATGTTCTTGCCGTCTTTGACTGGAAAGGCAACATAAATCGACGGCGATTTAACATCGTGGTATTCAACTTCCGCTTCGGCAAGAGTGGATTCACTTGAAGGCGACCAATAAACCGGCTTTTTACCCTTGTAAATGTAGCCTTGCTCGTACATCTTGCCAAAAAGGCGGATTTCTGTCGCTTCATATTCCGGTTGCAAAGTAATGTAGGGGTGATCCCAGTCGCCCATTACACCCAGACGCTTAAAGTCAGCCATCTGCTTGGCGATCTCTTTTCTGGCAAAATCTTCACAAAGTTGACGATATTGCGCACGATCCATTTCCTTGCGGTTTACTCCTTGCTTAGCCAGTTGCTGTTCAATTGGCAAACCGTGAGTATCCCATCCTGGCACGTAAGGCGCGTAATAACCGTTCATATTTTTATAACGGACAATAATGTCTTTAGAAATTTTGTTCAAGGCATGACCCATATGGATATTGCCGTTTGCAAACGGGGGACCATCATGCAGATCAAAACTTGGCTTACCCTCATTCAGTTTTAGCCTTTGTTCATATAACTTGTTTTCATCCCACTCTTTTTGCCACTCAGCTTCTCGAACCGGAAGATTTCCGCGCATTTTGAATTTAGTTTGACCTAAATTAAGCGTATCCTTTACTCTCATTTTTATTCCTTTCTGTCAAAAAACCTCGTCCTATAATTAGGGCGAGGTTTATCATCGTGGTACCACCTAAATTGAGCCAATCAGCTCCACTTAAAGATTGCGTATTGTGCAATTAACATAATAAACGATTAACGGCAGCTGATCAACCTTAAAACTCTTGATTAGTCTCACACCAACACTAATTCGCTGAATCGTTTTTTAGTTTTACTGTCTGTTTATTGCTTTTATCACTTTTTATTGTCATCAGGAAAAATAATCGTTGGGCCCTGTTGGACCTGAATGTTATTGCTTTCTCTTCCCTTGATAACTTTCGTATTCGGACTATCTCCCACCATTGGCTGTGGACTTGCAGAATCGTCTTGTTCAAAGTTTACTTCAATTTCAGGACCATTGTCAACATCTTCATCTTCGTCATCTTCATCGACAACTTCTTCTTCATCAGTTAGCTCAATTGGTTCAGCCCCATCAGGAGGATAAAATCTTTCCGTCGAAAAATATTTATCTAAAGCCTTTTGCCATTGTTCATCATCCAAATTATCAATTAGCCTTTGCAAAAGGTCCTTGATATGATTGCGATAACCAGCGACTTCTTTCTTAACCCGCTCGTAATCAGACTTAATAGTTTCTAATTGCTGGCTTTCGTAATCTTTATCCAGCCGAGCCTGCTCAACATCATTATCAGCCTGCTGCGTAGCATTAGCAATAATTTGCTGGGCCTTATTTTTCGCCTCTACAATTTGTCTTTTAGCTTCGTCTTCGTTATGTTGATAAATCGTTACCTGGTCTTGCAGGTTTTCCACTTGATCTTTTAACTCAACTACTTGATTTTTGAGGTCAACAGTTTCATCAAGTGCGTCGCCATAGTTATTAACTACTTTATCCAAAAAAGCATCGACTTCGCGCCGGTCATAGCCGCTAAGTCCGCGTTTTTTGAATTGCTGGTTATGAATATCCATTGGGGTTAACTTCTGGATTCTTGTTTTTTTGTCTGCCAAAGCTTTAGCACCACCTTAAATTTACCTTTTCTAGTTGTGACAATCTCGATAATTTGACACCGGCCGAAGTGTCTCAGACTAATCAGATCGTTTACTTTAACCATTATATTAGAATCTTGCACTCGATGCCAATTTAATTTAACTAAATTACTATTAACCACACTTTTAACTTGCCCGCGGCTTTTTTTACTAATTCCTGCCAAGACTGCATCTAAGCGCAGTGACGGAACAACAATCGACGCACTGATGCTGTCATCGCAGGGAACAAGCACCGCAGCTAGCGGGATTGGCTTTATTTTCACCTGTACTCGGCCAATTCGCTGAACTTCTTGCTGTAAAAAAGGTGCTAGCTCACTTTTTACGAAAATCTGCCAAGTGCCACTACCGTCAGTGATAATATCGCCGAAGGTATCAGTTTTAATCCCCGAGTTAGCTAAACTGCCCAAGATAGCACTGTGTGATAAGTGCGCAAACTTAAGCGGATAGGTAAGCTCGCAAGCGGTAATCTCATAGTCTTCTACTGGTCGCTCTTGCCCATCTTCAAAAAGGAAAACCCGTTTTTTCTCAGCCTCAAGATAACCGCCAAACTCTTGCAATGAAAGTTCTTTGCCTGCAATGGTTCTTAAAATATCGCGCTCGCCGGGATTCAAAAAATCAGTTAAGAGCGGGACGTGGGAATACATTACCTGATTGAAAAAACCGGTCATTTTATCAATAACCGGTTTTTCTTCGGGATTAAAATACGGATAAAATTTACTTGCCTGCCGTTTCATTAAGCAAAAATCCTCAATAAAATGTTAGCAAGCCAATTGATCGCATAGTCTTGCACAAAATAGAGCAGCAGCAAGCCGATCAAAAATGCCAAGTCAAGTCCCGTTGAATTGGTTAATCTTTCAATGGGACCCTTGCGAAATAAATTAACATACGGATCGACCAGTTTGTTAAGAAGATTTCCAACGGTTGAATCGCGCAAAGCTGGCACCCAGCTCATGATTGCGTCAATGACCATAATAATGCTGTATATCCAAATCAGCCAGTCGATGCCATTTATTAGATAAGAAATCACATTAAACATTAACTTAAGTTGTCTTTCTTTTCCACTAATTCACTAATTTTACCGTTAGTAACAAACTTCGGTGGCGTAGCCAGAAAAATCCGATCGCCAATACGTTGTATTTCACCATTTAGTGCATACACTGTACCAGTAATAAAATCAACGATTCTTCTAGCAGATGTATCGTCCATTCGATTGAAATTTATAATTACGGCCTTGTTATTAAGCAAGTTTTGCGCTACATCTTTTGCATCAGAATAAACACGTGGTTCATACAAAACAATGTCACTTTTAGCGGAATTAATGCCTGACTTAATGGAAACAACCTTATCACGGTCAATCGAATTGTGGGGAAATTCAGCTTCCCCGTCTAATTCTTGGTCATCAACGTATTCTTCGCTATCGAGCAATTCATCTTCTTCGCTAGAAACGCCAAAAAATTTACCTATTTTACTAAAAGCCATTATCTTGCCTCCTAATTAGTTTTCACCGCGGTGTCTAAAGAATGGAATGTCGTCGGTGTCATCATCGTCAATCGCACTGGTTTCAATTTGTGAAATACTGCTTTGATCATCATCAAAGGCACTCTGGCGCTCAACGTGATCCAAATCACTTTGGGACGAACGTCTAGTTTCTTCATTATCGTCGCTGTTCAAGCCCCAAACACTGGTTGGATCAACCATTGTCTTGTGCTTAGGTGCAACATCAACATTAGCTTGTGATGCGGAAGGCTCGTCCTGATCAACTACTAATTTTTCAGTTGGTTGGTCCACTGGCTGACGGTGTCTAGTTTCACCTGCTTGTGCTTTAACTTGTTGACCTTGACCTGGTAACTGCTTAGAAGCTTCTTCTTCTGCGAGACCACTAATTCCCGTTGCAATTACCGTTACAACCACTTCGTCACCTAGGTTAGGGTTAATTGAAGTACCGAAAATAATGTTGACATCTTCGCCAGCAGCTTTGGCCACAATTTCAGAGGCATCCTGAGCTTCGAACAAGGTCAGGTCAGGACCACCAGTGATGTTCAGTAAGACTTGTCTTGCACCGTCAATTGAAACTTCAAGAAGTGGTGAAGAAATCGCCAACTTCGTCGCCTCAACCGTTCTATTTTCGCCGCTTGCTCGGCCAATACCCATTAGCGCAGCACCTTGATTAGCCATCACGGTCTTAACGTCAGCAAAGTCCAAGTTAACGTAGTCAGTTGAAGTAATCAAATCTGAGATACCCTGCACACCTTGCTTCAAAACATTATCAGCTTCTTTAAAAGCATCCATCATCGGCGTTTTCTTATCAACCATTTCCAATAAACGGTTGTTAGCAATAATGACTAAAGTATCAACATATTGCTTTAATTGGGCAATACCCTCAGTTGCATTTTTTGAACGCTTAGGTCCTTCAAAAGTAAACGGACGCGTTACTACTCCAACTGTTAAAGCACCTGTTTCACGAGCAATCTTGGCAACAACAGGAGCAGCACCGGTTCCAGTACCGCCACCCATTCCAGCGGTGATAAAAATCATGTCAGCACCCTTAAGTGCATCCTCAATTGTTTGCTCGCTTTCTTCGGCTGCTTTTTGACCAACCTCAGGGTGTGAGCCGGCGCCCAAACCTCTTGTTAATTTTGGTCCAAGCTGGATTTTAGTTTCTGCTTTGTTACTGTTTAACGCCTGAACATCAGTGTTAGCAGCTACAAAAGAAACCCCTTGTACGCCGTCATCGATCATCCGATTAACAGCATTACCACCAGCACCACCGACACCAATCACTTTGATGACAGCATTTTTATTGTCGTCTGAATCGAATGTGAAATCCATCTAATTAACCACCTTTAATCAAAGAATTTTTTAAAAAAGTTCTTTATGCCCTTATCTTTATTTTGTGTATTATTTTTTGCTTTGCTCTGCGCTCTACTGTCACGCCTTAACAACTCATGTCTATTATAATCTTCTTTTCTATTGGTTTCATTACTAGCAACCGGTCTTTTTAAATTTTTCGGATTTTTCTCAAGCGGTTCTTCAGCTTCACCCAAAGTATTTTCACCATAGATAGCACTAATTACTAAAAAGTCAATATCAGACATTTTGTATGCATAATTAACTATACCATAAGCTGCAGAATAAATCGGATTGCGCATGCCAATTTGATCAGGTTGATAAATACGAGTTTTGATATTCAACTTCGTGGCGATAATGTTATCAATGCCCTGAAGCAGGCTATTGCCGCCAGTAATAATAATTCCACCGGGAAGTTTTAAGGCATCATGCTTACTTAGTCCCTTTTCAATTCGATTAACTATTTGCATAATGCGTGCGTTAATAATCTCACTGAGATAGACCTCATCCACCATTTTTTGGCCGTTAGAACCAACACTGTTAACGGCAAATTTATTTTTGGTTGATGCTAAGTTCGGATCAGCATAGCCATAGTCAAGTTTTAGCTGTTCGGCGTCCTTTTTTGAAGTACTGAGAACTGCAGAAATATCATTAGAAATATCGCTGCCACCCTCAAAATCAATGTTTGCATACTTAATCTGACTATTATGAATGACCGTCGCGGTCGTTACGCCGCCGCCCAAGTCAAGAATAATCGAGCCAAAAGTGCGCTCACTTTCATCAAGCGCAACACTGGCAATTGCCAGTGGAGTTGGAATAAAGAAATTGTTTTGATAACCTGCCCGCTCAATTGCCTTTTTAATATTATGCAAAGGACTTGCTGGCGCCGTCAGCATAATGCCCTGAACTGCTAGCGAATGAGCAATCATCTTGCGTGGGTCATCAACTTCTGTTTTTCCGTCAATCAAAAAGCGACTTGGTAAAAAGGCGATGGGTTCACGTTCGCTCTTGACGGCAGACTTGATCGCAGCGCGAACTACGCGTCTAACATCATTATTTCCTACTTCTTGACCATCATCAGCTACGTTGATTAAATCGCCGGCAGTTTCTAACTGCAGCATTCCAACCGGTATTCCCGTTACAACTCGATAAATTTTTGCGTTTGTCTTTTTAGCAATTTCTTTTAATGCTTTTTCAATTGCATTGGCTGTTTCGTCAATATCGACAATGCTGCCGTGGCGCATTCCCTTATTGGGAACAGCAACAGCACCGATAACTTTTCCCGAATCAGCTACAACCGCCTTAACACTTGTGGTTCCAATATCCAGGCCCACCAATAAATTTGTATTATCCAAAATTAACCCCCCGTCGATGCTTTAGTAAAAATTTTAACATAAAAGATGCATTAATTCAGCTTATGTTAAGCCATAAGCTCTTTTTTCATTTGGAGTAAGTGGGCGACTGTATGCACCAACTTCCAAATCTATCAAACTATTCTTCCCCACTTTATTCTTTATTTCATTATAATACTTTATTTTACTTTTGAGGGTCGAAAGGTTGCCAATAACCACATTGCCATCTTTCATTAAAAAAATGACTTGGGACTTACGACGGGTATTTCCGCTCAAAAGCTTGATTTGACTTTGAAAATCACTCGGCAAGCTATTGAATAACTGCAGATTTTTCTTCAAAGAAACTTCATGGTTATAGCCAATAAACACTGGCTTATCTTGACTTATTTTATTCCAGGCCAATTCTTGCGTCCCTAATTTGCCGTGGGTCAAAATTTTACAGTAGCCATTTTCTTTTTTGATGTAGCCAATTGTCTTATATTCATTAACATGTAAAACCAATTGGTTAAAATGTTTAACACTAATATTAACATTTTTAATCTCAGTATATTTGCTGGGTAAGCGTTGATCCACTTTACTCAAATGGAGCAGATAATCCAGCACTTTGTCACCAGACTTAATGCCAGCAGCTTTCACGACCTGCTCAACCGGCAGATCCTCGGCCCCTTCAACCTTGACGCTTTTCACGTTTGCCAACGGCGAAATGTAATAACCAAAGATAATAATAAAAACTGCTGAAATTCCAATAATCAATCCAAGACGTTTTACTAAAGCACTTTTTCGTTCGCGGTGCAAGTTAGACAGTGAGGCAGAGATCTTTGCTGGCGATTTTCGCTTTTTTCCTTTACTTTCATTTGATTGATGATCGAGATAACGTGATAAGGTCTCTTTGGGATCAATTTTGGTTATTCGTTTTTTGGTCAACTGTCTCACCCCCCTAGCTTTCAATTCAGCAGTTACAGTTACTTGGCGATTTCCTGCATTACTTTAATGACCTGATCAGAGGCATCGGGTACCCCTAGTTTCTTGGAAGCAGCACTCATTTCATCAGCATACTTGCTGTCCAGTAAAATGTGGTCAATCGACGAGATAAAGTTATTCGGATTCAAATCATTTTCAGCAATTACGATAGCGGCTCCAGCCTTTTCCAGGTCAAGCGCATTTTTCATCTGGTGATTATGCGTCACATTAGGACTTGGGATCAAAATTGCCGGAACGCCAAGTGCAGTAATTTCCGCGATACTTGTCGCTCCCGATCTGGAAACAACACAGGTCATCTTTGGCAGCAATGCCGGCATGTTCTTTACGTACGGCAAAATTTTGATGCTTTTGCCATAGTCAACATCAGTTAGTTTTTCCTGAACCTCATCATAATAATAGGTACCGGTCACCCAAATAAGTTGATATGGTTTGCTCTTCAATTTAAGTAGCGATTGGAGCATGATGCGATTAATTGCCAACGCACCACGTGAACCACCAAACACCAAAACGGTTGGTATTTTAGGATTCAGGCCCCATTTGGTTTGCAAATCAATCTTTGAAGCAGCCAGACCCAAGACTTGTTGCGAGCGTGGATTGCCAGTTTTTACCAGTTTTTTTTTCTCACTAAATTGTTTGGCGGCATCATCAAAAGTATAACAAATTTTATCAACATAATGTCCTAAAAATTTGTTAGCCACCCCAACTACCGAGTTAGATTCGTGAATCATCGTTGGAATTTTCATCTTCGCTGCTGCGTAAACAAGTGCACCACTGACATAGCCACCGGTTCCAACCACCAAGTCTGGCTTGAAATCGGTAATGATTGCCCGCGCCTTTTTAGTCGCTTTGACAAAAAGATTAATCGTAGTGAAATTGTTCAACAAATGCTTTTGACTAAAACCCTGAATTTCGATGGTTTGAAAGTTAACGCCGGCCGCAGGAACAATCTTTGCTTCTAATCCCTTTTTAGTACCAACAAATAGTATTTCATCATCAGTTGCCAGCTCGCGTTCTTTCAAGCGCTCAATTAACGCCATTATTGGATAAATGTGGCCACCTGTTCCGCCACCTGTGAAAATAATCCTCATTTTACTTAGTTTTCAATTCCTTAACAAAATTAATAAAATAGTCACCGCGTTCTTCAAAGGTTCTAAATTGATCCCATGACGCGCACGCCGGTGAAAACAGCAACACGTCGCCTGGCTCGGTCAATTCGTAAGCCTTGGGCACAGCTTCTTGCAAGGTGTTTTCAATGATAATCTTCTTAATCCCAGCCTTACGAGCCGCATCTGCTAATAAATAGCGCGTTTCACCGTAAAGCACAATTGCTTTCACGTGCTTTTTTAATAATGGTACTAAATCATCAAAGGTGAAACCTCGGTCTAAACCGCCAGCAATTAAGACTTCCGGGTCATTAAACGCGGGGATCGCAACTGAAGCAGCTTCAATGTTCGTCGATTTGGAATCATTATAGATTTTTCTTCCGGCTAATGTCATCACATATTGCAAGCGGTGCTTGGCGCCAGTAAAGGTTGCTAAAACATGACGAATATCGTCAACATTGGCCCCCATCAAAAGCGCAATTGCACTGGCAACTAAGGCATTTTGCTGATTATGCAAACCTGGCAATTTCATGTCAGAGACGGCCATGATTTGCTCTTTTTGATTTCGCAAATAGCCGTCTGCAATAAAGTAGTCAGCACTTGGATCCGTTTCCGAAAAAGTAATGATCTTTGCCTTCGTCGCGGCTTTTTCTTGTTGAAAAATCTGCTTTTGATCAAAATTTGCTAGGAAATAGTTTTGCTCTGACTGCGTTCTTGTCACATTTAACTTAGCATTAACGTAGTTGGCAAAGTTGCCATGATAATCTAAATGCACGTTATCGTAAATATCAATAATTGCAGCTACTCGTGGGTTAATATCTGTTACTCCCATTAGCTGAAAACTAGATATTTCAACGACCAACAGATCATCTTTTGTTGCTTTGGCAACCACTTCCGAAATCGGCACGCCAATGTTACCCACAGCGTATGCATGATGACCTTTTGGGGCCAAATGATGTTCCAGAATCTGCTGGGTCAGCATGACCGTAGTAGTTTTCCCGTTAGAACCGGTGACACAAACATAAGGCGCCTCACTGACACTTAAAGCAATTTCTGGTTCTGTAATTACCGGAATTTTCAACGCCAGTGCCTTTTGCACCATTGGGTTTTCGTACGGAATGCCGGGATTTTTTACCAAGTAATCAAACTGAACCTCATCAAACAAGTTAACGGGATGAGTATTACCGATTACACGCACGCCTAGCTTTTTTAATTCTTGTGCGTGAACATTTTGTTCCAGGTCTTGACGGTCATTTAAAGTCAGCTTTGCACCAAGTTCAAGCAATAATTTACTTACTGCAAAACCGCTTTTTCCTAAACCTAAAACCAAAATATTTTTATCTCGATAAGCCTCTATTTGCTTCATTTTATTTTTAGCCCCAAATCAATAAATATAAAATACTACCAAGCAAGCCAATAAACCAAAACATAAAATCAACTTGCCACTCAGAAAAGCCCAGCATTTCAAAGTGATGATGAATTGGCGTCATTTTAAAGATTCGCTTGCCAGTTGTTTGAAATGAAATTACCTGCAGAATCACACTAGCGGTTTCACAAACAAAAACAATACCAATCAATAATAGCGACCATGGTCTGTTTAAAAAGATGCTGACTGCCGCTAAGCCGCCGCCAAGCGCAAGTGACCCAACATCACCCATGAAAATTTTAGCAGGTTTATGGTTAAAAATAAAAAATGATACTAGTCCGCCAATTATACCCATACAAAAAATCAAGACTGCAAAGTTTTGTTGCTTTACGGCCAAATAAGCGTAGGTGCCATAAGCAATCACTGCTAAACCAGTAGCCAAGCCGTCTAACCCATCGGACAGGTTAACAGCATTGGAAAAACCAACCAACCAAAAAATGGCAAAAAGCGTGAATAAGACAAAATTATTTACGACACCCATAAATGGCAAGTACAGTCCAAACTTGAACTGATCATTAACCGCAATTAACACAATGATGATCGCAATTAAAATCTGTAAAGAAAACTTCTGCCACGCCTTAAGGCCAAGATTACGTTTATAAAAAAGTTTTATACTATCATCTAAAAAGCCGATTATGCCGTAGCCTAACAAGCTAATTAACAGAATCCAAACCAGCTTATTCATTTGGCCTTGCCAAAGAGCAACCCAAATCGTTGAAACAACCGCAGAGAGAACAAAAACAATGCCTCCCATTGTTGGCGTCCCCGACTTTTTCTCATGCCATTTTGGGCCTTCATCGCGAATTTCCTGCCCTTCGTGATGACTCCGCATGAGGATAATCATCCAAGGTAAAAAAATTCCAGTTAATACTAATGAACTAACTAATGCAATAATGCTGAAAACTAGCATAAATGTGTTACTCCTTTAATTTGACTTTGATTTTGGTTCCTGATTTGACCAATGAATTTGGCGGCAAACTTTGACTTTTGACCACACCGGTACCGTGAAGGTCGATTTTGGCCCCGCTCAGTTCGGCAAACTGGTGCAATTCATCAATCGTCCAGCCCTTCATCTGCGGGCACTTAATCTTTCCCGAAGTTTTGACAAACATCCGCTTGCCGGATTCCTGTTTTTGATTTTTAGCAACTGACTGCGCCGTGATTTTAACACCACTACCGACTTTTGTCAGCTTTATGCCAAGTCGACGCGCTTTTTGCTTAGCTTGGTCATAGGACATGCCGTTAAAATCGGGTGTCTTAATGATAACCGCATCATTAACTTCATTTTTTGACATTAAAATTACGCGTTTCATGATCGGTTTAAAGATTGAGGACAGGATTACCTCGGCCGGCTTAGTCATCATTCGTGGCTGTTTAACCGTAATATAGATACAGTAGCGCGGTTTTTTAGCTGGAGTGACTCCGACTACTGAAAAGGTATAGTTGTTGTCTCCCTTAAGGTAGCCACCCTTCTTAAAGTTAGCAATCTGGGCCGTACCCGTTTTGACCGCGATGCTTTCTCCTTTGATTGCATAAGCGGAACCGGTTCCGATCCGTTTATTTAAGACGCGTTGCATATTGTCCAAGACAACGCTAGCCGTCTGCTTTGAATAAACCGGCTTACCGACGTTTTTAACCCGATAAGCTGAAATCACTTTGCCGTTGGAATCAGTGACTTTTTCAACAAATTGCGGCTTAACCATTTGGCCATCATTAGCCAAGCTACTGAACGCCTGCATCATCTGCATCACGTTCACATTTACCCCTTGGCCAAAGCTGGTAACTGCTTGATCAATTGGCGATTTATATGCAATCAAGCCGGGTTGCTCACCGGGCAGAGTAACCCCAGTCTTTTGACCAATCCGGAATCTTTTTAGATACTTACCCCAAGTCTTAGCGCCCATTTGCTGTTCAATATGAACAAAGCCGGTATTACTTGAGCGTGGAAAGGCTTGAGAATATGGGATGCTGCCCCACCCGCGACGTTGCCAGTCATGAATAACGGAGCCGTTAACGGTAACAGACCCGGAATCGTAATATTGATTTGGATAATAATGACCGCTATTAACCGCTGCTGACAAGGTCAGTACCTTAAAGACCGATCCCGGTTCGTAGGTATCCTGAACCAAAATATTACGGTATGAGTGTTCAATGCCCTTCTTTGTTTGGGGGTCAAACGTTGGTCGCTGCGATGCAGCCAATACTTTACCAGTTTCGATATCTTCTACCACCGCCGTAATTGAAACGGGGTTGAAATTTTTCTGAACATAAGACAAACGACTCTCAAGAAACTCTTGTAATTGCGAATCAATTGTCAAATAAAGGTTATTACCATTCTTTGGTGCCTTATAGTTCTGAACACTGTTCGGCGTCTGGAAATTAGATGCGTCAACAGAAGACACTTGATAGCCGTCTTTTCCAGCTAAAACATTGTCATACCAAGCCTCAAGCCCCATGGTTCCAACCAGATCCTGCGTTTTTGTCTTCTTATTATATTCAGGCGATGCCAACCCAACGATATGCGAAGCAAAATTTCCATTTGGATAAAGGCGGGATTGCGTTTCAAAAAATTTAATCCCTGGCAACTTCATCTGTTCAATTTGCTTTTTTTGCCTTCTAGTCAGGCCATTGCCAGCAACACCAAACTGGACCTGAAAGGCCGCATGCGCTGGATTTAAATAGTGTAAGATTTGTTCTTCCGAAATCGGTAAAACTTTGGCCAGCTGCTGAGCTGTTTTTTCCTTGTTGACAACATACTCGGGCTTATTTTGATAATTAATTGAAGACTTATCAAGGATTGCGTAGATCGTATAGAGGTGTGAGTCTTGGGCCACGGCTAAGCCATTGCGGTCGTAAATAGTTCCTCGATTTGCTTTTAAAACCTGGTTGCGCATGTAAAGTTGCTCGGTCTTTTTACCGAGGTCTTGACCGTTAATCGTTTTGGATATACCGATATATAAAAAACGACCCATAAAGACAAGAAAAACCAAAGCTACAGCAACCTGAAGGAATCTTCCAACGGTAAAACGGTATTTGTGAGCTTTGGATTTTTGTTTGTTTAAATTACTAATGTGTTTTTTCATTAGCGAATGGTCCTAATATTTTTCTCAATCAGAGTTAAGCCTTTACTTTTAGCAATTTTATTCAGTCTCGCACTTGAAGTCAGTTCACCTAATTCCTGGTGCAAATCACTAACTTGATTTTGTACCTTTGCAACTGAACGCTGAACATTTGTTAGTTCATGTTGAGCTGAAGTGGCTGAAATACTTGAAGAAACCAAAATAGTCATCATTCCAAGGGTAATAATACTCCCTAAAACGAGTAAAGTTTTTTCCAGGCCGTTCCATGCAACACGACGATGATCAACGACTTGCCGCTTGCGTCTTTCAGGCTTTTGCTGTTGATTAGGATTAAATTCTACTTTTCTTGCTAAATTATCAGCCATGCTATTTCCTCTTTACAGTTTTTCCGCAACCCGCAACTTTGCACTGTGTGAGCGGTTATTGTTTTTAAGTTCTTCCTCAGAAGCAACAATCGGTTTTCGATTAACCAGACGAAGCGTCGGCTTCATACTCTCTGGTATCATCGGCATTCCTCTTGGAACTTCAACTTCGGAATATTTCTTAAAAATACTTTTTACGATCTTGTCTTCGTCAGACTGGAAGGTAATTACACTAATGCGGCCGTTTGGCTTTAACAGTGCAATTGCTTCCTCAAGTGATTCCTTTAAAACATCAAGTTCGTGGTTAACAGCCACCCTTAAAGCTTGAAATGTTTTTTTGGCTGGGTGTCCCCCAGTCCGTCGTGCAAACGCAGGAATCGCTTCCTTAATAACCTCCACCAATTCAAAAGTTGTTTCGATTGGTTTCTTTTGTCTACTTTGGACGATTTTGCGGGCAATTTGACGAGAATATTTTTCATCACCAAATTTGTACAAAATAGCAGTAAGTTCACCTTGCGGTGTTTCATTAACCAATTGATATGCATCAAGGCTTTGGCTTTGATCCATCCTCATATCCAATCTGGCATCGTAGCGATACGAAAAGCCACGTCCAGCCTGATCAAATTGAGGCGATGAAACTCCCAGATCATAGTATATACCGTCAATGCCATTTTGATAACCCAGCTGTACCAAGTTCTTCTTCAAATGGCTAAAATTGTCATGTACAAGTTTGAGTTGGGGTTCACTATTTTCTTGCAGCAAATCAGCGAAGTTTAACCGCGCTGAATTTATTGCATATTCGTCTTGATCAAAACCGATCAATGTTCCCGTTTTGAGCTTACTGAGCAAGTACTGTGCATGCCCACCACCGCCAAAAGTTGCGTCCACATATAGACCGCCGTCTTTGGGTTTTAAATTATCAATAGTTTCATTTAAGAGTACACTGGTGTGTTTGAATTCATTAGTCATTTTTATAGTTCAATGTCGTCCAAATCTTCTGCGATGTCATCATAGTTGTCATTTGCTTGAGCGCTGAATTCTTCCCAACGCTCTTTTGACCAAACTTCAATTCGGTCTGAAACACCTACGATAACACATTCTTTAATCAGGCTGGCATGTTCTTTCAGTGTTGTGGTCAGATTGACACGCCCCTGTTTATCAAATTCGCATTCCATCGCACCAGAGTAAAACAAACGAGTAAAACTACGAGCGTTTCTCTTAGTTAAAGGAAGCTGTGCTAACTTGGCTTCGATTTTCTGCCATGCTTCAGTCGTATAGCCGAAAATGCAGCCTTCCATTCCACGCGTGAAAATCATTTTTTCGCCAATCTGCGTACGCAAACGAGCGGGAATAATTAAACGCCCTTTGCTATCAAGATTGTGATGATATTCACCCATGAACATGGTCTAGCCTCCCTTCAAATAATAATTTACCACATTTCACCACTTCCTACCACTTTTTAGTATAAAAATTCCATTTTTTATTTTTTTTAGATAAAAAAGCAAAAAAAAGACTGAAATCTTTCCTTAGATTTCAGTCTTTTATGTTTATTTTTTATGTGTCACTCTGTCCCATTAAATCATCAAGAACAATAAACCAACATACCAGAAAACTGTGTTCATTGTTAGTAAGTCCCAAATTTCACGAAAAAGTTTGTCCAACGAAATATTTTTATTTTTGATTGCTTCTGACACTGCAAAAATTATTACTAAAATAAAAAAAGTAAAAAAGCCATATGGTAAAAATTCCGGCCTACTTTCCTTAACAGCAATTAAATGACAGGCACAAATCAAAAATGGCGGCAAAATCTCATAACCACGAAATTGTGCTTTGGGAAAAAGTTTATTTAGTAAGACTGCAATTAACAGGCCAATAAGCGGTAATAAAAAAATCAAAAGCATAGTTTCTTCCTTATAGATAGATCTTATTATTTATTTTATCTTACTAGCCGTTTGAAAAAAACTATTAAGTAGCATAAAATATTGTTCAAACAGGAGGTCAATCAATGGCGCGAAAACGTAAGAAGAAAAAATCAGGATTTCAAAAATTGACCATCTTCATGGCATGGTTGATGGCAATCATTACCTTAGCTGCTGTAGCAGTTAATGCACTAATGGCTTTAGGTATTTTTGAATAAAAAACGTGAGAAGCAGTTCTCACGTTTTTTATTTTAATAATTATCAAGCTTAACCATGAAAGGATATTTTCGCGTTAAATTAGCCCAAAGCGGGTACGAGATAATGGCAAAGACCAGCGACCAAATGATGGTTGGGATCATTGTTTTAATTAGGTCAGCAAATGGTACGCTGATTAGCCCCATTAAATTCAAGATCAACCAGCTGCAGCCATTAAGAAGGATTGCCCCCACCAAGGTCACAATAATTCTTACCAAAAACACCTCTGGCAGATAGCGGGCCATTTTTTGCAGTAACCAGCAAATGCCAGGTAAACAAATTGTGTAAACTCCGACAATCCCGTAAAAGTAAATATCACTGATAATGCCGGCACCTAAGGCTAACCACAGTTCATTTTTATTAGTATCATCAAACAAAGCAATTAACATCATGCCAACTGGCATTAAGAAATTAGCACTAAGCTGCATAACCGAATGTAATGACAGCGATAAACTCCCATTTAAAAGCAAGGCGAGAAATAAAACCAAGGCTAAATTGTATTTCTGCAAAAAGCGCATTAGTCTGTCACCGCCCTTTTCACGACCGTGACAACTGTCGGATCATTCAGTTCGCCAGCCGGCTCAATTTTGATCAAGTCAGATAAGCCGAAGGAGTCATGGGTTGTCGCTGCAACTGTTCCGATAAGCAAACCTTTAGGAGAATTGCCGCCCATTCCGCTAGTATATATTTTCGTGCCCTTCTTTAATTGTTTGCCGTCAACTGCCTGGGTAAATGCCAAAGTTTTATTTCCAATCACAGTAATAATGCCGTGAACTTTTTTGCCCGTTGCCGCCTCGGCTTCAACCGCAAAACGATTAGCTGACTTGTCCGTAGCAGTAAGAAGTTCCACCTTAGCTGAAGCAGCACTCACTTCAACTATGCGGCCAATTACTCCGCCACCAGACATGACCGCCATGTTCTTTCGCAAGCCCGCTGTTGAACCCTTATTAATTACGAGTAGGTCAGTCCAACTCTCGGGAGAGCGCGAAATAACCGACGCATCAACCAAATCAAAGTCAGTTAATGTCTTTTTGATTTTCAAAGCATCCTTAAGCTGCTTGTTTTCAGCTTCAAGGCTCGCGTTGCGTGCTTTGGTTTGCTCCAAATCCGTGACGCGGCTTTTTAAATAGTTATTTTCATTCTGGGTATTGAGTAAATCATGGACAGTATTAAAACTGCCAGTGATTAGGCCGATCGGCATATCAACTACCCTAGTACCAGCGGCTACGATATCATTTCCCAAGCTTTGAATAATAAAGGGAGTGTTCCTTTTATTCCGCAGAGTTACAGAAGCGCCCATCACAGAGAAAATAACAACAACAATAACACAAACTGATAATAATTTTTTGTTTTGTAGAAACTTTTTCATCTGGAACCGATCCTAAAGAAAAGCCGGCAACAACAGCCGACTTTTAAGATTATCTGCGACTTCTGCGCATTACTTCAATGTTTTTAAGAGACTCGCCTGTACCAATTGCAACACAATCCAGCGGATCTTGGGCAATGAAGACCGGAACTTTAGTTGCTTCGGAGATAACCTCTGGCAAGTTCTTCAGTAAGGCGCCACCGCCTGTCAGAACGATCCCATGATCAATGACATCAGCAGCAATTTCTGGAGAAGTCTGCTCGAGCGTTTCTTTGATTGCAACGATAATATCCTGCACTACGTCTTGAATTGCTTCAGAAACATCAACTGCCTTAATATCAACTGATTTAGGCAGACCTGTTACCAAATCACGGCCACGGATATTAACCGCTTCAATCTCTTTTGCTTTTTCAATTGAAGCTGAGCCAATCTGAATTTTAATGTCTTCAGCAGTGCGTTCACCAATTAACAAGTTAAATTTCGAATGTACATAGTTAACAATTGCACTGTTGAACTTATCTCCTGCCTGACGAATTGAAGTTGAAGAAACAATTCCGCCCAAGGAAATAGTAGCAACATCAGTAGTTCCACCACCAATATCAACTACCATTGAGCCGGTTGGATCCATTACAGGTAAACCTGCACCGATTGCTGCAGCGAATGGTTCTTCGATTACATAAGCTTCACGTGCGCCGGCTACACGGGCAGCATCAATCACGGCCCGCTTTTCAACTTCAGTTACGCCAGAAGGTACACAAATCATTACGGATGGCTTAGAATTGCCAACTGTCTTTTCGATAAAATACTTCAGCATTGAAGCGGTTGTATCGTAGTCAGCAATCACGCCATCTTTCATTGGTCGAATCGCCACAATGCTGGAAGGTGTTCTACCAATCATTTCTCGAGCTTCTGAGCCGACAGCAATTACCTTATTAGTATGGGTATTTTTAGCAACAACAGAAGGTTCTCTTAAGACGATGCCCTTACCTTCCATAAATACAAGTGTATTGGCCGTACCCAAGTCGATACCAATATTTTTTGCTCCTAATCCAAACACGAAAATCTCTCCTTATTCCTGCAGTCTCTAAATCTTGAATAATTATAGCATAAAGTGCAATTTAAAAAAGATTTCCGGGATAACTTTAAGACGAACTTAAAACAATTGATGCTCGCGCATGCTTAAATAATGACCTTTACCGACAATAAAATGGTCTAAAAAATCAACGCGCATCATCTCTGCGGCCGCCTGCAACATTTTGGTTAGCTCAATATCGCTTTTTGATGGCATCAAATTGCCGCTAGGATGATTATGAACAACAAAAATTCCGGCACAAGCATAAAGGACTGCCCACCGGAAAATTTCGCGCGGATGCGCAATCGACTTATCCAGAGTCCCCTTAAACAAACACTTTTCAGCAATAATATGATTACTGTTATCAATATAAAATGCCCATAATTCTTCTTGTTTGCGATTAGCCAATTTATTAGTCAGGTAGACCCCCACTTCATTACTGGAGGTCAAGATGACATCACGGTCAAATGAAGCAGCTCTTAGACGTTCCAGGAGATTTTCCCCAATAATTGCAATTGATTCACTGCAGCTGGCACCACTTAAATATCTCAACAGCTCATTAAAATTACTGATGTTCAGTTCAGCCAATTGTTTGAGCAAGTGTTCAAAGTCTGAAATCCCTTGTTTCTTTAATTGCTGCAATAACTCCTCACATAATTCTAGATCAGTATCTACTAGGTAGTGCTTGGACTTAATAATTTCCATTAAATCATTCCCTTCACTACATAGATACGCAAAAAGCTATTGAATTTTTCCAAGAAATTCCGCAAAATCTTTGCAAATCGCTGTCGCTATTTGGCGGTCCTTTTGACTGGCAGGGATTAAATCAGGGATCATTACGCACTTAATCCCGGCATTAACCGCAGACTGTAAGCCAGCAGAAGAATCTTCAAAGGCTAATAAATTTGCTTTAGCTAAACTCATTTTAGCGCTCGCAAGCAAGTAAATATCTGGGGCTGGCTTTGGCTTAACCTGATTTTTTTTCACATCATCATAATTTAAGTGAAAGGCAAAATAATTTCTAACTCCTGTGGTCCATAAATTATGTTCGACGACGTCTTCGGTATTACTGGAAACAATCGCCATCGGTAAGTTTTTAGCCTGAAAGCAATCCAGTGCTTCCTGAACACCGGGACGCAATTTCAATTTTCCTTCATCAGTCCACTGCCAAACTAATTCATCTGTCCGCTTAATAAACTGCTGGCGCTGTTCATCAGATTGAAAATACTGCTGATAAAAGTGTTGCATATCATTATTGGTTGACCCGACTAGTTTCAGGTAAGTATCATCAGCGAGCTTGAGCTTGGCTTCTTTGGCCGCCTGAATGTTTGCCTGCCAATATAAATTCTCGGAATTAACGAGCAGACCATCCATATCAAACAAAACACCTTTAATTTCAGCAGCGATTCCTTTAACGCGCATTTTCTCTCTCCTTTTGCAAGATCCTGCCCACCAAATAAAACGAACCTGTTACTAGCAGTATATCATTTGACTGACTAGCTTGGCGCAATTTTGCAAAAGCACTCGCCCATTGTGACTCATAAGGATATTTAGCTTGAACAGCGGCTGGAAAATCAGCTAGCTTGGCCGCACGGGGATAATCAATTGTTGTTAAAGTGACCTGGTCTTTAGGAGAAAACAAAGAGAAGACTTCCGGCAAATCTTTATCTTTCATCATCATCATTAAAACCCGGACTTTGCCCTGTCTAATTTCTTGCTGTTCATGAATAAATCCAAGCAAGTTTTGCATCGCCTGCATGTTATGCGCCCCGTCAAGAATAATTAACGGGTTGGTCGACAAAACTTGGTAGCGACCCGGAATTATTGTTTCATTAATCGCTGCTTCAATTTGGTCATTTGTTAACTTTAAGTTCAACAGCTTAAAGGCCTGAATTGCTACGGAAAGATCAATTCCTTCTACTCTGGGCCGAGCAGTAAACGTCAATGCGGCATTTTTGTCACGATATTCCAAGTTCTGTCCAAAGTTTATTTTAAAGTCCTTACTCCACCTCTTAACAGGAGCATTTTCTTTATTAGCCTTAGCCAAAATGATCGGTAAAACCTTTTCCGGAA
>CALYQE010000004.1 GCA_945281075.1 uncultured Lactobacillus sp.
GGAGGACTTTTTTTATCTTTTTAAGTAGGAAACGGAGATTAAGTGCATGGCACAGAACGAGAAAATCCTCGCTAATGTTTTAGAAATTTTTCGTCATAATCCCAAAAAACAATATCAGGTAGAGCAGATTGACCGTATGCTTAAACGGGATCGTCTGGGGAGTTTTTCTGATTTAGTTAAGGCTCTGTCTTTTCTCGAGCAGGAGAAAAAGATTATTACCGATGGCAATGGTCACTATCAGTTAGACCAAGAAAAAATCGTGGTTGATGGTACATTTAAAGCCAATAGCAAGGGTTTTGGCTTTGTAAAAGTCGATGATGATGAAATTGACGATATTTTTGTGGCCAAAGATTATACCGCCTACGCAATAGATGGTGACCAGGTACGCGTCAAAATCACTGCTGGTGGGAACCCCTGGAATGGCAAGGGCCCTGAAGGGCAGATTGAAAAAATCATAGAACGCGGAATTGCTAGCTTAGTAGGGGAATTCCACCCAATGACTGATGAGCAAGTCAAGGCGAGTCATTTTGTTGGTTATGTCCTGAGCGGCAATAAAAAACTAGCTAATTACCGGGTTTATATCAGTGAAGATGGCTTGAGACCGCAAAAAGGCGATATGGTTAAAGTCTCACTGGCGAATTATCCGGACCAAGACAATCCGGATTCAATGACTGGCGCAGTAACCAAGATTATTGGTAACAAAAATCTGCCGGGCGTTGACATTATGGCGATTGTTTCTGCTCACGATGTTCGAACTGAATGGGACCAAGAAGCAATAGATCAAGCCAATGCGATCCCGGATCATGTTACTCCTGAAGAAATAGCTAGTCCGCTGCGTGAAGATATCAGAGAGCAGCCAGCAGTCACGATTGATGGCGACGATTCGAAAGACTTTGATGATGCGGTTGTTTTGTGGAAATTACCAAATGGCAATTTCCATTTAGGTGTGCATATTGCTGATGTGGCGCACTATATTAAAGAAAACACGCCTTTAGATCAGGAAGCATTCACGCGTGGCAACAGTACGTACCTAGTTGACCGAGTAATTCCAATGCTGCCTTTTCGACTTTCTAACGGTATTTGCTCACTGAACGAAGGCGTTGACCGCTTAGTCTTATCCTGTGAGATGGAGTTCACGCCTGCAGGCGAACGGGTAAATTATCGCATTCATCCTTCAGTCATGCGCTCACATGGCCGCATGACCTATAATAATGTCAACAAAGTCTTAGATCATAAAGATCATGATGTTTTAGAAGATAAATACACCGAATTAACGCCAATGCTGCAGGAGATGGGCGAATTGCATCGGGCGTTGTACCAAAAGCGGCATCAACGCGGGGCAATTGATTTTGAGGAGCCAGAGGCCAAAATTGTTGTTAACGACCAAGGCAAGCCCACAGATATTGTTTTACATGATCGGGGAACGGCTGAAAAGATGATTGAGTCTTTTATGCTGGTTGCCAATGAAACAGTCGCTGAGGACTTTTATAAAAAGCATGTGCCATTTTTATACCGGGTACATGAAACTCCTGATGGAGAGCGGATCAAGGGATTCTTTGAATTCTGCAGTGCCTTTGGGCTAAACATTACGGCGGATCCAAATCAGGTTAAGCCGATTGACTTACAAAAGGTAGTGGCTAAAACTACTGGCACGCCGGAAGAAGCAGTCGTGCAGATGATGATGTTAAGAAGCTTGAAGCAGGCGCATTATTCTGAGGAACCACTTGGACACTTTGGTCTGGCAGCGAAGTTTTATACGCACTTCACTTCGCCAATCAGACGGTATTCTGATTTGATGGTTCACCGGATGATTCATGCTTATAGTGAAGAAGGCACCAGCCAAAAAGTCAAAGATCATTTTACCAGCTGCTTACCTGAAGTGGCAGAACAGACTTCGACGCAGGAAAGAGTTTCAATTGATACAGAGCGGGAAACAAATGATTTGAAGATGACCGAGTATATGGCTGATCAAGTTGGTCAGCACTTTGATGCCGTGGTCTCATCAGTGACTAGCTTTGGAATGTTTATTCAGTTGCCGAACACCGTCGAAGGATTGATTCATATTTCTAATTTGAACGATGACTTTTATAGCTTCAACGAAAAGAATTTGACGCTTACGGGACAGGGAACGCACAAGCAATATCATGTTGGGATGCCGATCAAGGTCACACTGACGAATGCCAATGTTGAACAACATCAGCTTGATTTTGAAATTTACGATCCCAACGCACCGAAAAAGGCGCATCATAATCGTGGCAATAATAACAGACGTCGTGGCAATCGCGGCTTTAACAACGATCACGGGCTCCGCGGCGCCAGCAATGCACGTAAAAACGGTAATCATCCGCATTTTAGTAAATACAAGCATTAGGACTGAAAAGTGAAAAAACAAGATAATGAGAACTTAATTGCTCAGAATAAAAAAGCACATCACGACTATTTTGTTAAAGAAACTTTCGAGGCAGGTATTGCACTAACCGGGACAGAAATCAAGTCTGTCCGTGCCCGAAGAATCAATTTGCGTGATGGGTATGTTCAGATCATTAATGGCTCAGCATATTTGGAAAATGTTCATATTAGCGAATATAAAGAGGGCAACCGCTACAACCATGAACCCTTGAGAAGAAGGCGCCTCTTGCTGCATAAAAAAGAAATCATGCGTTTGGCAAAAGAACAGTCAGAGCGTGGAATTGCGATTATTCCGCTTAAAGTTTACCTCAAACATGGTTTTGCCAAAGTCTTAATTGGTGTTGGCCAAGGGAAGAAAATGTATGATAAGCGTGAAACGATTAAGAAACGTGATCAAGAGCGCGAATTGCGGCGGCAATATAAAATTTAACTTCACAGTTTGGTTGAAAAAATTAACCAAACTGTTTTTTTATTAGCCGGAAGTCAGCGATTTCAACTTTTTAATTTTTTTAAATTAATTGCTTTTTTAAAAATATATAAATAACAAGAGTTACTAAAGTGATAATTAAGTTAATGATTTGAGCAAGCTTGCTACAAAGTTAACAAATTTTTTTTCGTGTCTTTTAGTATTAACATTGCAATATTTTCGATTATTTATTAAGATAAATAGTGTAAAAATAACTAGTTTGAGCAAAAAGGCAAATACGACTACATTTCTAGGATACAAGCAAGATTTCCCATATTCGAGACAAATTGTGAAATGTTTCTGCTTAAAACTGATTGGTAAAAAAAGTAAAAGTAAGATTAGTGTGCCTAGTATAGTAGTATGTAAGGATTTGAATGATAATGGAATTTGATGAAGTCTATAGTCAAGAAAGAGTAACCCGGAAGTTTACCAACAGAAAAGTTAATGAAAAATTACTTGCTGACATAATTGAGCGGGCACAACAGTCACCTTCATTACTTAATTCACAACCTTGGAAGGTTTACTTATTAGCTGGTGATGCACTGGCAAATTTACGCAAAGAAGTAATGCAACAGATTAAGGATAAAGTTGAGCCGCATGAAGACTTCGTCAAGATGCTGTCACTTAATTGGGATCCGTATCCAAGCCAAAACATGGCAGCAGTTGGTGCTTCCCAACCCTATTTTTTCCATAATAAAATGGATTTGTTCACAGAATCAAATAACACGATGTTTAATGCGCAAGATGTAGCTTTTTTAACTATTCCTGAGGCTTCTCCTGCATGGTCTGTTTATGATTTGGGTGTTTTCTCACAAAGCATTATGCTGCTTGCAATTAATGAAGGCCTTGCTGTGATGCCGGCGCACTCAATGGTTTCATATCCTGAGCTTGTGCGCAAATATGCTGATATTCCTAATGGTGAGATTATTGGCATGGCAATTGGTCTGGGCTACAAAGACAAGGCAGCTGAGGTCAATGACCCAAAGTATGTCCCTGCTAGATTGCCTTTTAAGAAAATCTACAAATTTATTAAGTAAATTGTCCCTTTTTGTTAAAATTAAAGTGCTATAAATGTTAAAATGTATCAAACGATTTTTTACAAAAGGTGACATAAACTTTGAATACAACCCAAATAATTACTAATTTAATAGCAACTTTAGTGATTTTTGTTTTCGCAGCGTTTTTTGTGGCAGCGGAATTTGCTTTGGTCCAAACAAGATCAAGTCAGCTTGAAGACATGCTGACCAATAAAACGGGAAATAGTCGCAAAATAAAACGCGCCTTACATATGACCCATAACCTGAATGAATACTTATCCACAACCCAAGTAGGTACTACTTTAGTCGGGGTTGTTTTGGGCTGGTTTTCTGCTGACACGTTTGCGGCCATTTTTGCTAATCTAATGAACCTAACGCAACTAAATCATTCTTTAGTGCGGTCAATCAGTGCAGTTTTAGGCGTCATTTTTTTGACGTACTTAGAAGTAGTTGTCACTGAGATTGTGCCCAAGAATATTGCGATTGATATGCCGGTCAAGATTCTCTTGGGAATAGTAACGCCGCTTCAGCTCTTCCATACTTTAGTCTATCCTTTCGTATGGCTGCTTAATACAAGCTCCAATGGCTTATTAAAAGCTATCGGCTTTGAGCCTGCTGATGAAGAAAATCAGGTGTATTCGCAATCGGAAATTATTAAATTATCGCGTAAAGCAGTTCATGGCGGGTCATTAGATAAAAATGATTTGACCTATATGAAACGTGCTTTTGAGCTTAACGATAAAGTGGCCAAAGATATTATGACCGACCGCACACGGTTAGTGGTCATTAATTCTACTGATACGATTAAGCAGGCCTTAAAGCTGTATCTTGATGAGGGCTCGAGCCGGATTCCAGTTGTGCGCGATAATAATAAAGATGACATTGTTGGCTATATGTATGCCTTTGATGTGGTTCAGCAAAGCCAAATTGACGACCAGGTACCAGTTACCCGTATCATCAGGACAATGATTACTGTGCCAGAATCAATGCAGATTCAGGATATTTTGCACCTAATGATTAAAAAGCACACGCCGATCGTTCTGGTAGTTGATGAATACGGCGGCACCAGTGGTATTGTGACTGATAAAGATATTTACGAAGAACTCTTTGGAACCGTTAAAGATGAGATTGATGATGTTTCAGATGATTACATCATTAAGGATAAGAAGGGGAATATCCACGTTTCTGGTAAAACGACACTGTATGATTTTGCCCGCTATTTTCGTAAAGACCTAAAAAGTTTTCAAAAAAGCGATATTATTACCATTGGTGGATATATGATGGAGCATTATCCAGAGCTGAAAGAAAATGAAACAGTTGATGTGGAAAACTTTTCTTTCAAGCTTGAAAATATCGAGCAGGGCTTTATGCGCTGGTTTATCGTTAAACCACTTGACCAAAATGAGCCGCATGAAGCAGAATAAAGCTAACAAAAAAGGGGCAATTAAGCTCCTTTTTTTTATTTATTAGCGGCAAGTTTGATTGCTTCTGGCTTTAAAACGCCAATGTAACGAAGATTACGGTAAAAACTCATGAAGTCAAGGCCATAGCCGACAACAAATTCGTTCCCCACTTTGGAGCCATAATATTCAACATCAATATCAATTTGCCGATTGGCCTTTTTGTTGAGCAAGACACAGCATTTAACGCTTTTCGCCCCACGCTTTTTGAGCAGCTCTTTCATGAATTTGAGCGTTAGTCCAGTATCCACAATGTCTTCCACAATTAAAACATCACGATCCTTAACATCAGTAGCTAGATCAGAAATAATTTTAACCTGTCCAGACGATTCAAGACTATCACCGTAGCTTGAAACGTCCATAAAATCGATTTGCTCTTTGACGTTCATTTCACGTACAAGGTCAGTTAAAAAGAAAATTGCCCCTTTTAGCGCCCCGACAATCAGTGGCTTTTTACCAGCATAATCTTCTGTCAACTGTTTCCCCAATTTGACGCACATGTTGTGAATATCTTGTTCGGTAAACAGTTTGTGATCAATAATATTATCAATATTGTCGTTCTTCGGCATTTATCTACCCTTCATTTAGCAAAATAAAATCTTAATAAAATCGATTATATCATTTTTCATATGAAAAAGTAGTGTTTTTCAAGCTTTTTTCGGGCTTTTGCCAGCAAATTACGGACAAAAAAACTGAATTAAAGAAAAATAATACGATTAACTGAAAATTAACTTAATTTATTGGTTTTAAAGGAGATGTTTTTGCTACAATTAGAAACAAGAATTTAAATAAGCGAAAGGCAATAGTAAGATGAAAAAAGAACAAGAAATCAAAATGCTCAAAGCTTTTTCGGATGCAAATTCGACTTCTGGCTTTGAAGGCGAATTCGTTAAGCTATTTACTGAAACGGTGAAAGACATTGCTAACGTTAAAGTTGACGGGATGCTGAATGTCTACGCGTCTAAAAAGGAGAATAAGCATGGGTGCCCCGTAATCCAACTTGACGCGCACTCTGATTCGGTTGGTTTTATTACTCAAGCGGTCAGACCCAACGGCATGATTAAGTTTGTTCCACTCGGTGGCTGGGTTAAATATAATATCCCGGCACTACGAGTTCGAATTAAAAACCGTGATGGCGACTACATTCCAGGCGTTGTTGCCACTAAGCCGCCTCACTTTATGACTGAAGAAGAGCGCAACAATGTTCCTGAAGTTGAAAATATGTCAATTGATGTTGGTTCATCTTCAAGAGAAGAAACAATCAATGACTACAAGATTGACACGGGCTGCCCAATCTTTGTGGATGTTAAATGTGAATATAACGAAAAATCAGGCCTCTTCTTTGGTAAAGATTTTGACGATCGTTTTGGTGCTGCAGCAATGGCCGATGTCCTTGACGTCCTGAATGGAGAAGAAACTGACTTTAACGTAGTTGCGGCACTTTCAAGCCAAGAAGAAGTTGGTTTACGTGGTGCTTATGTAACGACAAGAGCCATTAAGCCCGATTTAGGAATTGTGCTTGAGTCTTGCCCTGCAGACGATACCTTTACGCCAGAATGGCTGTCGCAGACGGGCCTGAAACGTGGACCAATGCTACGTGACATGGACACTTCATTTTTACCTAATCCGAAGTTTCAGCAATATGCTTGTGAAATAGCCGATCGCAACCATCTGCCTTATACGCGGTCTGTCCGCACGGGCGGAGGCCAGGATGGTGCAGCAATGTATTATGAAAACGGTGCTCCGACCATTGTTATCGGTATTCCGGTACGTTATGAGCATTCGGCATATTGCTTTAGCGCTTATCAAGATTTTAAAGCGGCAGTAGACTTAACTGTTGCGATTATTCGTGATCTAACGCCTGAAAAACTGGCCAGCTTTAGTAATTTTGAGTAGATTAATAATTCTGCCAGCCTCCATTGTGCTATAATAATTAAAATAAATAAAGTCACTAGGGGTGCAAATTTAGCTGAGAAATACCCTCTGAACCTGAACAGGATAATACCTGCGCTAGGGAAGTGTATCAAAAAGATTCACGCGTACTCCTACTGACTGTATAAGGTTAGTTAGGAGTTTTTTTATGTTCACAAGATCTTCAAAATGGAATGTCAAAGCAATTATCTTAGTTGCTTTAATTGGAATTATTATGGGAGTAATCTACACCTATGGCTTTAACTGGGCCTATAATGTTATCAAAATGTTATTGCTTCCGACAGGTTTTGCGCCATTAACAGATACGGTCTTTGCGGGCCTGTGGCTGATGGCAGCACCGCTGGCAATGTACTTCGTCCCAACCGTTGGTTCAGGAACGATTGGGGAAACTTTGGCGGCAATTGTAGAAATGGCAATCGGCGGCCAGTGGGGAGCCGTAACTATTTTAGCTGGTGTAATTCAAGGCGCCACAAATGAAATTGGCTTCTTTCCTAAAAAAGAACGTTACCAGCGTTTCTCTTGGAAGAGCGTACTGACAGGGGCTTTCTTTGCTGGTTTAGGCAGCTATATTCCGACTTATTTTCTTTATGGTTGGTCAAAATATAGTGTGCAACTGCAGATCGCAATGTTTATTACTACTATCATTTCGGCCTTTGGTTTTGATGGGGTACTAGTTAAGCTGATTACCAACTTGTTTGATCGATCCCTCAAACCAAAAATTGATTACTATTAAAAATACTTTTTATTTGACAAAATACATTAAGATATTGACAAAAAATATTATTAGGCTAATATTAAAAACGTAGGCGCTTACAAATGTTGTTGATGTTAAAAATATAATCATTTAAATATTAGGTGATAATCTTGATTATTTCTCAGATTTTTAATAATAATGTCCTACTTGTAGAAGATGAAAAAAATCAAGAGAAAATAATTTGGGGTAGAGGAATTGGATTCAAAGCCCATAGCGGGCAAAATTACAGTTTGCAGGCTCATGACAAGGTTTTTGAATTAATTGAAGATCGTAGTGATAAATTCTTAGACTCAGTTAAGCTGACTTTTGAGAGCATTCCAAAAGAATGCTTTAAAATAGCAAAACAAATAGTCTTTCTTGCAAAGAAAGAAGAGAACTTACTTTTTGATGAAAAAGTGTTTTTAGTACTGGCCTATTATATTGATTTTGCGCTGACAAAAGGAAAATCAGCGTTAAATCCATTTGATCCATTATTATTTGAGTTAAAAACTTTATTTAGTCAAGAATACAAAATTAGTAAAAAGGCGCAATACATTATAAAGAAAAACACGGGGGTTTTAATTTCTGAAGATGATGTTGCTACAATATCTGTCATATTAATTAAAAATGAAATAAAAAAGAGCTTGGCAGTCCAAAAACTAAATAACATGCTTGAAATTTCTAACTCTGTGACCAAAATTATTGAAAATGTTTTTAGGCAAAAGATACCTAAAAATAATGTCTCATTGATGATGTTGAAAAAATATTTGTGCTATCTGATTTTTCATTTACATACTAATAGCAAATATACAAATTTAACAATAAATACTGGCTTATTATATAAAGTAATAAGAAAAAATCCTCAAGCTGGAATTTGTTTAAAAAGGATAACTACATATCTTGAAAAAAAAATCAATTATCATTTTAATAATTTAGAGTGTTTTTTTATTTTGATTCACATCATTGATATAACTGAATAAGGGCTTGTAACATCAAGTTGGCAACACCCAGAAATTAATAAATACATTGGACAAATGTATTTAGTTAATTTTTGGGTGTTTTTATTATTTTAAGCTTATTTAATCCTTGCTTTTTATTAATAAGTGGTGATCAAGTCGTCTGTGCACTAACTAAACCGCACAACGAATTTGCGCACTTATTATTAAGAAACAAATTATTAACGCCGAAAATAAGATGGAAATGGAAAGAGGATAACAGTAATAATGGCAATAAAGATGATTCGAATAGATGATAGATTAGTTCATGGACAAATTGCTGCGGCATGGTCTAAAACGCTTCAGTTAAAGAGAATATGGGTTATTGACGATGGGGTAGCAAATGATGATTTTGTAAAAAGTGTGATGAAGATGGTTTCTCCAGCTGGAGTGAGCCTTGTGATTACCGGTGAAGACAAGATTCAGAATTTAGTTAATAAATATGATGAGGATGAAAATAATACTTTGGTCCTGATGAAATTGCCAGAAGTAGCTAAAAAAGTCTTTGATGCGGGTGTTTCGTTACGTGAATTGAATGTTGGGGGCATGGGTGCTGGACCTGATCGAAAAACACTGTTTAAAAATATTTCAGCTAGTGCAGAAGAGAAGAAAGAGCTTGAGGCAATGCGTGATGATGGTGTGAAGGTCTATTTCCAAGTAACGCCTAACGATAAGCAAACTTTATTATAAAAAAGTTGAGAGTATTTGGAGGAAAAAATGTTAATAAAAGCTCTATTAGTAGGACTTTGGGCTTGGTTTAATGGTGGCCAATGGGTTGAATACCTCGGCTGGTTTGTAAACGGTGCACCAATTTTAAGTGGTACTATAACTGGTTTGCTTCTAGGCGATATAAAATCCGGCATTATTGTGGGTGCCACAATTCAGCTGCTATATATGGGTCAAGTCACTGTGGGTGGAATCAGCTCCTACGATAAATGTTATGCCGGGATTATTGGGACGGCCGTTACTATTGTGTCCCATCAATCTCCTCAGGTTGGGTTAACAATAGCTGTTTCATTAGGAACATTAGGCTTAATTGCAAGTAATGCAAAAATGACTTTTGATGCAGTTTTCGTTCATATGGCTGACAAATATGTTGAAAGTGGAGAAACCAAGCGAATATGGGTGTATAACTGGTTGTTCCCAGTACTAACTTCTATTATCTGGTACGGTATTCCAGCATTTTTATCAGTATATTTTGGGGCGACCTACTTCGAAGGAATTATGAATGCTCTTCCGAAAGCTATTTTAAATGCCTTGAATGCTGTGGGAACTGTTCTTCCTGCTTTGGGAATAGCCATGTTGCTTAAGCAGGTATATAACGCAAAATTTGTTGGTTTCGCAATTATTGGTTACATTTGCGTCGCATATTTAAAGTTTAATATTATCGCGGTTACGCTAGTCGGGGTGTCATGTGCACTTTTGTTCTGGGCACTGGGTTTGAACAAATTAGTTGAAGATGAAAAAACAGATGATGAAGGAGAATAAAAAGTTGAGTAAAAAAAAGAAATTAACTAAACGAGACTTGATGAGGGTCTTTCTCTTATGGGAAACCACCTCAGAAAGCTGCCTAAGTTATGAGCGATTGATGTCTTTAGGCTTTTGTCATGCAATGGTACCTGTAATTAATCGATTATATGATACAAAAAAAGAGCGTGCGGAAGCTTTGAAGCGTCACCTTGTTTTTTTTAACACAGAAAATAACTGGGGGGCCTTTATTCCTGGGATGATTTGCTCAATGGAAGAAGACCATGCTAATGGGGGTCCCGTTTCAGGGGAATCGATTAATGCGATTAAAATCGGCTTGATGGGTCCTTTGGCTGGAATTGGTGATACGATCACTCAAGGTTTGGTGAAAACAATTGCTTTGGCGGTTGGAGTCGATTTGGCCAGTGGAGGCAAAATCGCAGGACCAATCGTTTACGCTCTTATCTATGGCCTCTACTTGATTATATTGGGCTATACAACGTTTACCCAAGGCTATAATTTAGGACAAAAAGTATTAACCAAGATTACCGATCAAGCTGTCATGAAAAAGTTGACGAACAGTTTGTCAATTCTCGGCTTAGTGATTGCTGGTGCAATGACAGTTAATAATGTAAAAATAACTACCCCGTTGAAGATTGTTGCTGGCAATTCTAAAGTTGTGGTTCAACAGTTACTGAATTCAATTTTGCCAGGAATGCTAAGTGTAGGTTCAGTGGTGATCTGTTTTGTTTTATTACGAAAAAATATCAGTGTTTTTAAAATTATGATTGGCTTGTTCGTGGTCGCAATGCTGTGTTCTTTTGTTGGTATTTTATAAGGAGAGAAAGAGATAAATATGAAAACTTGGCTAACAGACATTTTTGGAACTGAAAAAGTAGCAATTGGTTTGGTTCACTTGAAAGCCTTACCTTCTGATCCAATGTATGATTTTGAAGGGGGGATGGACAAAGTAATTGCGAGCGCAAAACATGATATTATTGCTTTACAAAATGGTGGAATTGATGGGCTAATGTTCTCTAATGAATTTAGTTTTCCATATCAAAAAAAGGTTTCACAAGAAGTTCTTGCATCCATGGCATATGTAATTGGTTCGCTGAAACCATTAATCAAGGTTCCTTTTGGGAGCAACGTAATTAGCGACCCTGATGCATCAATTGCCTTGAATGCTGCGGTAGGCGGGCAATATACGCGTGGCGGATTTTCCGGATGTTTTTCAAGTAATGCGGGAATTGTTAATGAAGACGTGGGCGCCCATATGCGTCATCGTGCAAATTTGCGGATGAATAATTTTAAAATCATTCAGTATGTTTTACCAGAATCTAGTCGCGATTTAGGTGGTAGAACAATTCATGAAACGGTAAAAACAGCTAATTTTGAAAATATGGTCGATGCCTTTGGCGTTTCAGGCTCAATTGCTGGGCAAAAAATTGATTTAAATATTTTAAAAGAGATTAAAGAAACGGCTCCAGATCAGGTTGTGTTTGCAACTACTGGCTTGACACTGGAATCAATCGAAGAAATTTACAGTCTAGTTGATGGAGCTTTTGTTGCAACTTACTTTAAAGAAAATGGCGTCTTTGAAAATCCAGTGGATGAAAATAGAGTAAAGAAATTTATGGACAAATTGAAGGCCTTTCGAACTGAAAATTAACGTTATTTTAAAAAAATATATGTACTTTCTTCATGACGGCTTGAGAATATTTTTAGCGAAAATTCATGGACATAGTCTATTAATAAAATTATAATGTAGACTTATAAAGTGAAATGGATATGGGGAAATCATGACTAAGGATATTACAAATTGGCGTTCTTTAGGTGGTTATATAAGTGATAATGGTAAAAAGGTCCGCGAGGGGATGCTCTTTCGCTGTGGACAGCTATTTGACCTAACTGCTGAACAAAAAGATGCCGTTCAAAATTATTATCAAATAAAACGTTTGGTTGATTTTCGTGGTGATGAAGAAAGACAGGAATTTCCTGATTACTTGTGGAACGGCCTTGATTATGTTGTTTTAGATGTTTTGAAGGATTCCGGCACTAATCAAGCGAGCATAGATGAAATTGTTTCTGCCAATAAGAATGTCGAAGAGGATATGCTTAAGACTTATGAAGAGCTGGCCTTATCGACCTCTGCCAAAAAGGGTTACCATCAGTTTTTAGCAACTTTAATTGCTGATCCTGTTCCAACAGCTTTTCACTGTTTTGCTGGTAAAGATCGTACTGGGGTCGGAGCTGCTCTTATTTTAAAAAGCTTAGATGTTAGTGAAGACCAAATTTTCACCGACTATCTGAAAACAATTGAAGCCCGCAAACAAGCAAACGAAGAAATTTTGACTTATTTAAAAGACAAGATGGATCCTGACAACTTGAATGATGTTGCAATCGCACTCACAGTGCAACGCTCATACTTGGAAAGATACTTTTCAACGGTTAAAGAAAATTATGGTGATTTTGATCATTATTTTGTTGATGGGTTGGGATTACCAAGCGATTTTAAGGACCAAATGCAAAAAATTTACCTTGTTTAATTAAAAATAAGTCAGGAGAATATTTTAACAATGAGACGAGAAGATTATATTAAGCAGCTCCATCTTGAGCCCCATCAAGAGGGTGGCTGGTTTCGCCAGATCTATACGAGTGAAGACCAGTTTTATGCGGAAGACAGTCAAGCGCAGCGCTATTACTATACCTCAATCTACTTTTTATTAGATGATACCAGTTGCTCGCACTTTCACCGGCTGAATCACGATGAACTATGGTATTACCATGATGGGGCCGCAATCACTATCCATTGCATTTCACCCGAAGGAAAGTACTCGGCGGTTAAGCTGGGTAAGGACGTTACTAAGGGTGAGGTAATGCAGTTTAAGGTGCCAAAAAATACGATTTTTGCTTCAGAAGTGACGAAATCAAACAGTTATTGTTTGGTCAGCTGTGTGGTTTCCCCTGGATTTGATTATCACGACTTTGAAATGATGAAGCGGCTCGAATTATTAAAACAGTATCCTGATTATGCAGAAGTGATTAGTCGTCTAGCAATTGATTAACACAAATTAACACAAAAAAAGGAATCAAAATCTTGTATTAGATTTTGATTTCTTTTTGCTATCTGGCATTTTGGCTTAGAACAGAGTGAACTTTAGTAGTCAGCATGTCAATGGCAACATCATTTTCGCCGCCTTCAGGGACGATAATGTCAGCATAACGTTTAGTCGGTTCAATGAACTGATGATACATTGGCTTAACTGTATCTAAATATTGTTCAATAACTGAATCAATCGAGCGGCCACGTTCCTTAATGTCACGCTCAAGTCGTCTGATAAAACGAATATCATCGTCAGTGTCAACGTATACTTTAATATCCATTAAGTCGCGAATTTCCTGATTGGCAAGAACCAGAATGCCTTCGAGAATAATGATATCTGCAGGTTCAATATGAACTGTTTTCTTACTTCTTGTATGCTCCTTGAAGTCATAAACTGGCATCTCAATTGGCTCATATTTGAGCAATTTGCCAATTTGTTCTTCCAGTAAGGCAACATCGAATGCATCAGGATGATCATAGTTAATGTTTTCTCTGATATCCATTGGGATGCCAGTATTATCCTTGTAATATGAGTCCTGTGTCATGATTAAAACATGTTCATTTTCACTCATCTGTTCAACAATTTTGCGTGCAATGGTTGTTTTTCCACTGCCTGAGCCACCAGTAATTCCGATTACAATCGGCTTTTCAAGTCTAGACATTATGACACTCCTTTTTATCAAATATCATTTTACTTTACTTTTTCTTGAATTACCAACGCTGAAGGCAAAAACTGTCTCTGATATGGAAATTTAGAAAGTTAATTAGCGATGCGTGAAAAACTTTGTAAATCGAATTAACTTGAAGAAAGTTGGATAAGCGAAAAGAAGAAATCAAAATAATATTAAGAGGACTAGCTCCAACTAAATATCGAGAGTTAGTCCTCAGCAAAAGTATATAAAGCTGCCCTGATTTTAGGGGCGCATTAATACTTTCTTCTTAGCGATGCATTTTTAATAAATCCCCAACAGCAGATTTATTCAGGGGCTCTTTGTTACCAATATAAGTTAACACATTAATCGTGTGAAAGAATAACTTTTTTACTTTAAGTATTTATCAAACCAGTTCAATGTTTCGTCTAGTCTTTTAATCCGTCTGTTAGGGGCGCCGTTTCTTGATAAATCGTGATTAGAACCTTGAAAGACCACCAATTTGGTTGGGACGTCACGTAATTTTAAGGCCTGGAACATTTGATAAGCATCAGGGATTGGACACCGAAAATCATGGTCTGAATGTAAAAATAGCGTAGGAGTACTTACGTTATTGACATAGCGAAGCGGTGAGTGGAACCAAAGCTTATCGATATCGTCAGAATGTAAATCATCTGTGGCCATTTGATCATTTACAAATTCAGACCCAATATCTGAGATATACATAGCTGTCCAAGAAGCAATGCTGCGCATGCTTACGGCAGCACTGAAGCGATGGTTGTGACCAATGACCCAGTTAGTCATAAAGCCACCATAGCTTCCGCCAGCTATTCCCAGCTTTTCTTCATCTATCTCTGGCACTTGTTTTAAGACTTCATCAGTAAACAGCATTAAGTCATCATAGTCCACCGTTCCATATTTGCCCCGCAAATCACCATATTCATCGCCCCAGCCCTCAGAGCCAGTGATATTAGTAAAGAAGACAAAATAGCCAGCACTAGCCAGCATTTGCATTTCGTGGAAAAAGCCGTCCCCATAAGTAGCGCGTGGTCCGCCGTGAACTTCCAGAATAGCCGGATATTTCTTGCCTTTTTGATAATCAAGCGGATAAAGAACCCAGCCATAACGCCCATCACCGTGATGATCTTGATAATCAACTTGTTTTGGCTTTGCAACATATCTTTCTTCCAAAAATTCATTGAAATGACTAAGTTGCTTAACTTGTCCATCTTTTTCAAATTGATAGAGCTGCTGCGGGCTTTGTGGACTATTAGCGATAAATTGTAAATGCTCGCCCTGAAAGGCTAATGAAATTATTGAGCCATCCCATTTGCCAACCAGCTCTGTTTTCTTACCGTCAAAAGTATAAATTTCATTCTGGGTTGCAACGGTCGAAACAAAATAAAGTTTGTTGTTGTGGACAAAAGTAGTTTTACCCGGTACTACTTCCATATCATGGATGACAATATTGCTTAAATTATGATCCCATTCTTGCACGAGCTGCATTTCATGAGTATCTTTAGTCAAATGATAAAAATTAGGATTCTCTTCAATACCGTATTTTTTATTATCAGTCGCTGCTAGATATAATTCATCATTTAAGGATGCAACTGCGCTCACAGACCAAGCTTTAGGCTTAAGCAATTCTTGTAGCTTTTTCTCAGCAAAATCATATTCATAAAGACCGCCTTGAAATGGTTGATGATTTTGATATTGCGCTCCACTTATGAACAGGCGCCCGTCTTGATACCAAAAATGGCTGACTTCAAAATCTTTTGGTACGATTGATTGCAAGTCCTTACTCTTTAAATCAAAAATAAAAAGTTGATGCCGTTTACCGTTCACATTCCCATCAGCGTTGGTCCAATAGGGTACTTCAGTTACTTCATGCCAAGGTAAATCCTGATCAGTTTTAGTTAAAAAAGTCGCACCTGATAAAAGCAATTGTTTGTCGTTTAATCGTTCTCGAACTGCCAAACTTTGTTTTTCAAATTCATGAACAACAGTCAAAGCTTGAGTGTCAGTATTTAACTTAAATAGTTGCGTTTTTTGCTGGTCATTTGTCGTTGCAAAATACACATTAGGTTCTTGATCAAAGACAAAAGTTGGGCAAGCGTCAGCAGTTAAAATGGTAAGCAAGCCATCCTTACTATTTTGCTTAAGAAGTGACCACTGATATTTGTCTAAACTATCAGGATTAGGAATAGCAGTTTGAAAAATACTATTATCTCCCTGTGTCTTTAATCCTCCGGCATTTGTCAAGTTTAATAGGTCTCTTGAGGTTAATCCTTGCATGTTGAGTCTCCTTTTCAGCTAAAAGCAAGATTAATATTTTATTAAATTCTAATTTTGGAAGCTTGATTTGTCAATTTTATTTTTCAAAGCTAATCTTTCAAACCGTAATTCATCATGGTAAATAGGAGAATAAAGTTGAATGACATCCTGATTAAAAAATTTATCCCATGCGACTCCTTTAGTACTTTATTTTATTTTCTTAAATGGTGCTATTATATTGTTATCAAAATATTTAGTTACTAATTTGTTTGAGGTGAAAAAATGAGTTTAGATAATCCAGTAATTGATCGTGTTGTTTGTATTGCTGTCATTGTTCTAGGGGCAATTGAATTAGTTTACAGCGTTAAATACGCCAAATTAATCTTTACAAAGGGTACTAAAAATGCCTTTTCATTAATTGCCATAGTTTTTGCCTTCTTATTTGGTCTAACACTATTGGGAACCGGTGTTTCTGGATTTTTCCAATTATTTATCATTAAATAAAGGCTAGTGCTCCAAGAAAGTGCTATCATAGTAGTATAAAAGTTAGGGGGAATTAATTATGTTATTAGTAGAGAACTTAGCTGCACTTATGAAAGGTAATATTTTTGTTCAGATAATTGGTATAATTCTAATTGTCTTAGGCATTGCCGAATTGGTAATAAGCATAAACAATTACAGAAAAGTCACGAAAGCCGGCAATCACGCTGGTTTCGCCCCAGTTGGGATAGCATTTGGCCTATTTATCGGAATTGGCATGGCTATTATTGGTATTACGATGTTGGCAATGGCTTTTTAAGGAATAGATAAAGAATTGAAAGATTCTTTTAGATCGAACTAAAAGCCTTGGGCTAAAAGTGATATAATAGAATAAATTTTTATGGATACATTTAGGAGGAACATACTATTATGGCAGAACAAACAATTATGCTAAATTGTAGTGCTGGAATGAGCACTTCATTATTGGTAACAAAAATGCAGCAGGCAGCTAAGGACCAAGGCATTGATGCCAATATTTTTGCTTGTCCAGCTTCAGATGCACAACAACATATCGAACAGGATCATCCAGATTGTGTTTTACTTGGACCTCAAGTTCGCTACATGGAAGCGGACTTTAAAAACAAAGTTAAGGGCCAAGGCAAAGATGGTAAGGATATTCCACTTGCTGTAATCGATATGCGTGCTTATGGTATGATGGATGGCAAACAGGTTTTGCAACAAGCTGAAGATTTAATCAACGGATAATACAGGAGATAATAATGGCGGAAAACAAGACATCTGAACAAGAAGAACAGGCAACCCTCGAATCAGCAATGGGCCTAATTGCCAATGGTGGTAATGCCAAGAGCTTTGCTTTTGAAGCAATTCGTCTAGCAAAAGCTGGCGACATTGAAGGAGCTCGTGCCAAGCTGAAAGAATCTGATGAAGCTTTAACTGAAGCACATAATTCTCAAACTGGAATGCTGACTAAAGAAGCTCAAGGTGATCACACCACTGTTACTTTGCTTGTAGTTCACTCACAAGACCATTTAATGAACGCAATCACTTTTAGAGATTTGGCCGGAGAAATGGTTGACTTATACGAAAAGCTATATGATTCTGGTGCCTTGAAGAAATAGCCAGATAGTTATATTTAAGCAAAAAAAGAAGCTGTTTTTCAGCTTCTTTTTTTGCTCTTTTTATTTATGCTAAATCTGCACCGTTTGAATTGATGACTTTTTTATACCAGTCAAATGAGTCTTTGCGCGAACGCTTCAAGGTTCCTTCGCCTGCGTCATTCTTATCAACGTAGATAAAGCCGTAGCGCTTGTCCATTTGACCTGTGCCGGCAGAAACTAGATCGATTGGCCCCCATGGTAAGTAACCCATTAAATCGACTCCATCAATTTCGACGGCTTTTTCCATTTCGGAGATGTGCTTTCTCATGTAGTCAACCCGATAGTCGTCATGGATTGAGCCATCTGCTTCAACTTTGTCGTAAGCACCCAAGCCGTTTTCAACGATAAATAGTGGCTTGTGGTAGCGATCAGTCAAGTGGTTCAAGGCGATCCGCAAGCCTTCAGGGTCAATTTCCCATCCCCAGTCGCTGCGCTGCAAAGTGGGATTTTTGGCAACCGCTTTTGATAAGTCGTTTAACTGATCAGGCTTAACGTTTTCAGCCGAAACAGTCGTTGACTGGTAGTAACTAAAACCAATATAGTCAACTGTTCCTTCTTTCAACACTACCCGGTCCTCGTCCGTAATATCAGGCCGATAGCCGTTGCGAGTAATGTAAGCTTCCACTTCGTTAGGATATTCACCAAATGCATGAACATCCGAGAACCAGTCTCGTCTTTGCTCAAATTTATCTGCTAGCAAAACGTCGTCTGATGAAGGTGTCAGTGGCCGGACTGGCGAATAGTTGATCATACAGCCAATTTGGAAATCTGGATTAATTTTGTGGCCGATTTTGACGGCTAAAGCAGAGGCTACAAGCTCGTAATGTGCAGCTTGGTACATTGCGGCTTCTTTTTCCTGATCGGATAGGCCCTTAAGAATAATGCCTGAATTAGTAGCCATCAAGAAGTCTTCCGTGTAGGCTGCCTGATTATCAATTTCATTAAAGGTCATCCAGTATTTCACGCTGTCCTTATAACGCTTAAAGCAAACCGTCGCAAAACGAACAAAGAAGTCAATCAGTTTACGGTTAGTGAAGCCGTTATATTTTTTGACTAAGTTATATGGGATTTCAAAGTGGGATAGGGTAATGACGGGTTCAATACCGTAATGATGACAGGTTGCAAACAAATCATCGTAGAACTTTAGGCCAGCTTCATTTGGTTCTTCATCGTCACCATTTGGAAAAATTCTAGTCCAGGCAATTGATGTTCTAAACGCCTTGAAACCCATCTCAGCCATTAGCTTAAGATCTTCTTTATAGTGGTGGTAAAAGTCGATGGCACTATGGTTAGGATAGTTCTTGCCCGCAATGATTCCATCAGTGATTTCTCGCGGTTTAGTGGCCGAACCAACTGTCATCACGTCGGCAACCGAAATTCCTTTACCATCAACATCCCAGGCACCTTCTAATTGGTGGGCAGCAACTGCGCCGCCCCATAAAAAGTCCTTTGGCATTTTTGCAGAATACATATAGATCTCCTTTTTTAGTTTTTAACGATAGCGCTAACAAACTAATTTTATAATAAAACTGATTAATTAAGCAAGTGATTTCAAGTAGACTTTGAGCAATACATTAGAGCTATAATGATGTAATATATTCATGAAAGGTGGTGAAGTAAAAAATGGGGGATAATTCACAAACTGATAGCGTGGAGAAAAAGAAAAAAGCAGATACGATAAAGTACCTCTATTTTAGTCGGTACTTAATGATCCGTTATTCTGTGGTGCTTTTTTTGTTTGTTAATTTGTTCTGGCTATTGATTTTATGTCAATACCAAAAGTGGTTTGGGATAATTGTGGCAGCGGGCATGACCCTTTTGGCAGCAATTGCAGCCATTGAGCAGTTAACCAAGATGCATAACCGGCAACTTGATGTTCCGCTTACAAGGCATTATTTTTGGGCGCAAATGATTGTCAATACAATTTTGATTTTTTGTGCATTTTTGCCGATTAAAAAGCAATTGTTTCCCTTTATTACAACGAAGGCAACTTTATCATTAATTATTTTGCTTTTACTTGCCGGACTTATTCTCGCTTATTTTTGTGAAAAAAGAATTCATAACATTAATAGCGGGAAAGATAAATACACTAAAGTAATAAAAACCGCTGAAAAAAGTTGCTGAAAAAGGTTGCTTTTTAATGAAAACGATTACAATGAAAATATAATTGATTCATTAGTAAGAATTAATTGAATGAAGGGAGTTATTACATTATGGCTGATACGACTAAAAAGCCGCTAAAGGATCGAATTGCGGAAATTGCTGGTAAGTTTGCTGCAACTCGGTTTGTTAGGGCGATCATGGATGCCGGTTACAGCGTTATTTCATTTTCGATTGTCGGTGCATTTTTCTTAATTTTGACTGTCTTGCCGCAGGTTATTAAAATACCTGCTTTCATAAGCTTTTATGCTGCGACAATCGGTCGTTTCTCGGTGCTATTCACTTCTGTTTATAACGCCACGATGGGGATTGTTGCACTGGTGTTTTCAGGCACCTTTGCCTATTCTTATACCAAAATTTATCGTGATGAAGAACAAATTAACTTAGTTCCGATGAACGGATTAATGATGTTTTTCATGGGCTTTTTTATCACGGTTGCCGAATTGGTCTGGAAAAACGGCCAAATGCAATTTGTGCAAATTTTTACCAAAAATAAAATGGTTGCCAGTGGCTATGAAGCTTCGGCCGGTGGTATCTATCGGATCGGTGCAGTCGGTATTTTCATTGGCTTAGTTATTGCTTGGCTGACCGTTCAGATCTACCGTTATACGATTAAGCATAATTGGCAAATAAAAATGCCTGCTTCTGTACCTTCCGGGGTGTCCAATTCCTTTAGCGCTCTGATCCCAACTTTTTGTGTTGCTGTGGTTGTTGCGACTATTAACGCTGTCTTAGTCCTGTTAGGCACGGATATGTTCAACTTACTGTTCATTCCGTTCTCATTTATCAGTGATATTGCTGACACTTGGTGGGGCTTCTTGATTATTATTTTCCTGATTCACTTTTTATGGTGGTTTGGGATTCACGGGGCAACGATTATCAGTTCTTTCTACGCTCCGATTGTTTTGGCAAACGTGCAGGATAACGCTCAAAGAGGGGCACAGCACTTTTTTGCCGGAGATCCGACCAACTCGTTTATTACAATTGGCGGTTCAGGCGCGATGCTTGGTGTGGCCATTTGGTTAGCTTTTCGGGCGCGTTCTGCCCAACTAAAAGAATTGGGTAAAGTGGAGATTATTCCGGCAATCTTTAATATCAACGAACCGTTAATTTTTGGGTTGCCAATTGTCTACAACGTTGACCTATTCATCCCGTTCATTTGTGCACCGCTTGCTTCGGGAATTGTTGCATACTTGGGTATTGTTTCTAAATTAGTGCCAGTAATTAGAGTTCAGCAGCCGTGGCCGACACCTGTTGGGCTGAGCGGCTTTATTGCCACAACTAGTTGGCAAGGCGGCGTGCTCTCAATTATTTGCGCGATTGTGGCCTTCTTAGTTTGGTATCCGTTTATTAAGCATTATGACAATGTGCTTTTAAAACAAGAAAAAGAAACTGCTGCAACTGAATAAACTTTAAACTAGATAAAATCCTGTCTTGAGCGAGTTTAAACTAAACTCCAAGGCAGGATTTTTATTTTTTTGTTAGCGCTTTACCAACTGCAAAATGGTGCTAAAATAGCATTAAATTTAGCAAGAAAGTGTGAATAAAATGATTACTTTTGGCAAAAAAATGAATTTTCGTCCGTTATTGATCTCGTTAGCTTATTTTTTGTTTGCTAGTTTGATCGCTTGGGATGTCTTGTCAATAGTCAATTCTCACAATGCAAATTGGGCTTGGGCAATCGGTTTTCTCTTCTTTGTCTTCGTCGCCTTTGGCTACTATCCAAATGTGATTGCGATTGAATTTAATTACTGCGAGATTTCAGCTCAAAAAATCCGCTTCTATGACTATGGCAGTTACTGGAATCGCATTAAGATGATTTTTCTTGGCAAGTTGTATCCGCTCAAAGAGATTGCCACTAGCGAAGTGGTTGAGGCGAAATTTTTGGGTAAAAAAAGCTTAGTGAAGATGGCGCCGACAATCTTTTATCCAATGATTCTGATTTACTTTATCGGAATTATTTCAAGTGTCGATAATCTCTGCGGCTTCCAATTAAAACTTGCAGACGGGCAAAAAATCAATTTGTCACTCTCACGCGATAAGATTTATGAACCAAAGAAGACGATTGAACGCTCAGAGAAAGCTCTGAAGATAATTGATCGAGGCTATAGTCTGACTTAATCTCGAAAGGTGTTCGCCCTTAATTTAATAAACAAGATCTTAGTAATTAAGCTGGGAACTGACTATAATTAGGTTGTAACAAATTTAGTTAGGAGGAAAGTTTAGATGAAATATCCGAAGACAAAAGAAGTACTAAATCAATTGGTTGCTGACTTGACCCAATTACATATGGTTGTTCATCAGCACCACTGGTATATGCGTGGCAATCGTTTTTTAAAGTTGCATCCATATTTAGATAAGGTCATGGATGAATTGGCCGATCAGCTTGATGAAGTTTCCGAGCGCCTAATCACACTAGATGGTTCGCCGGTTTCAACTTTAAGTGAGATTGCTGCTAAGACTAAGATTCCTGACGAAAAAGGCAATTGGGACGAAACAATTGATGAGCGTTATGGCAAAATTGTTGATGACTACCACTACCTTGAAGACCTCTACCGTGAAGGGATTAAGGTCAGTGATGAAGAAGGAGATTATGGAACTAACGACATGTTAACTGGGTTCTTGGCAGATGTTGAGAAGAGAATCTGGATGATGTCGGGTGAAATTAACAAAGCACCGGAAATTGATCCCAAATAAAAGCGAATGAAAGGCAATTTTCTTAATTGCCTTTTTTGTTGTCTTTTTTTAGAGTGATCTTTGTTATAATGAAATTAATTTTAACGTGGTAAAGATGATAAATAAAGAAGGCAAAGGCAATGGATAAAAAAAAGCAGGATGAACTTAAAAACAATGCGGCAATTAACGCGGCTAAATTAGTACAACCGGGAATGAAATTAGGCGTGGGCACAGGTTCAACGATCGCTTTTTTCATTGATGCTTTGGGTAAACGTCAAAAAGAAGAGGGACTTGAGCTTGCCGCCGTTGTTACCACTTCAAGCAGAAGCAAGAAGCAGCTCGAAAGTTTGGGCATTAAAGTTGACGATTTGTCCGCAGTTGATCGGCTGGATCTGACCATTGATGGTGCCGACCGAGTAGCAGCAAATTTTGATGGGATCAAAGGTGGCGGCGGCGCTTTGACGATGGAAAAAAATGTTGCCGCTAATTCGGTCCGGGTAGTCTGGATTGTTGATGAATCAAAAATGGTTGAGCACTTGGGTGGTTTCCCACTCCCAGTTGAAGTTTTGCCCGTTTCTTGTGAACAGAACTTTCGCCGTTTTGAAGAAGAGGGCTTAAAACCTGCCTGGCGTTTGCAAGCTGGGGAGCGCTTTAAAACACACTATGGCAACTATATTATTGACCTAAACGTTGATCCCATTCCCGTACCTCATGGTTTAGACGATTATTTAAAGAAGACAGTTGGGGTCATTGAAACTGGGCTATTTTTAGACATGTGTGATGAGGTCATTATCGCGCATGCTGATAGCCGAATTGAGAATCGGCAAAAATAAGTGGTTAAATGGCAAAGCAACCGAGAAAAGAATTTCGGTCAGCTTTGAACTTTCATAACTAAGGGCATCAATTAATTAAATTTGCTATGATGGTCTTAGATCATTTTTTAAAAGAGGAAAGCACATGACAAAAAAACCTTTGATTATCAGTACTGATCCGGGCATTGATGATGTAGTTGCAATTACAATTGCGTTATTTGCAAATGATCTAGATGTAAAATTAATTGCTGCCACTTGGGGCAACGTGCCTTTGGCTAAAACGCTCCTTAATACATTGAAACTGGAGACTTTTTTGCAGACCAAAGTGCCGGTTGTTTCTGGTGCTGACCGGCCGTTGTTACGCTCGGCGATTGATGCCTCAGATGTTCATGGCAAAAGCGGCCTGGCCGGTTTTGAATTTCCTGAACCCGATAATTCATTGTTAAAACCAGGTATTGCCGCCGATGCGATCCATGAGGTTGTTGCCAACAGCACAGAAAAAGTGACGCTCATGCAAATTGGTCCTGCCACTGATTTTGCGCTTTATTTCATGCAGTATCCGCAAGATTTGCCCAAAATTGAAAAGCTGGTAATCATGGGTGGTGCAATTGGTCGTGGCAACTGGGGGCCATATAGTGAATACAATGTTGCCGGCGACCCTGAAGCCGCGCAAATAGTTTTTTCAAGTGGGGTAAAAACCTTACTTGCACCGCTTGAATTGGGGCATGAAGCTTATGTAACCCAGTCAACCTTGAATGAAATTAAAAAACTGGGTAGAATCGGTGACATGCTTTACCATCTTTTGTCAAACTTACATGATAAGACTGATAACGATGGTCGGGAAATTTATGATGCTTTGGCGGTAGGGATGTTGATTAAGCCAGAAATGTATACCATTAAGCCGGCTTATGTAGTCGTTGACACCAAGAGCCCGTATGCTTATGGCGCGTCAGTAATTGATTTTGATAATTTCTTTAATCAGCAAGCAAATGTTGAGGTGGGGGTAGCAATCGATCAAGCTACTTTTGCTAACTGGTTCATTGAAGCAATAAAAAAAGCAGAATGATTGAGGTAAGTAATGGCAGACTTTGTTTATCGGACAGTGATGCACGATATAAAGCAGAATATCTTAAATAATAAGTACGATGGCATGCGTCTTCCCGATGAGCGAAGTTTGGCAGAGCACTACCAAGTAAGCCGTTCTTCCATGAAACGGGCAATGGAACTTTTGTCCCAGCAAGGGATCGTTTTTAAAAAGCGCGGTAGTGGTACATTCATCAACCCGCTGTATTTGAAAAATCAGTCGCTGTTTCGTTATGAGGGTTCCAACCTGGGCTTGACGGATAGTTTAAAGGTTCCGGGTAAAAAGCAAGGAATTGCGCTATTAGACTATAATGTTATTAAGGCACCGGGCGCAATTCGACAAGATTTATTTTTAAACGAAGACGACTTTGTTTATGAATTCCGCCGCTTGCGCTACCTTGACGAGCAGCCGTTTTTAATTGAGACAGGCTATGTTCCAATTAAAATCGTGCCTGAATTGAAACCCGAGCACTTGCAAAAATCACTCTTTAACTATTTAGAAGATACGCAAAATAAGGTGGTTACGAAGGCCTTTCTCAATATCACTGTTGAACCTTCAGACAAAGAAGATCAAGCTCATTTGAAACTAAGTGCCAAAGAGCCAGTCGGTGTGATTGAAGGCATCTTCTTCCTTGATGACGGAACACCTTTTGAGGTTTCTACCATGCGCATTCATTACCAATATATGCGGTTTAATACTTTTGTCAATTTAAATAAATAATTAGAAGCACCGCTTTAAAGGGAAAGCTTTTCAGAAACTGCTCAATCATTATGTAGCTGTACCCCAGTTAGATCAGTATCTAGTCCTGCCGGCAATTGCTGACAATGGTTCAGCTACCGTGGGTAACTTTGCCTTAGCCAAAAAACTCCTAAAGCAATAAAAAAAGTCCAATTCTCCAAAAAGAGAATTGGACTTTTTATGTCGGTTTTTTTAGATTAATTTTATTTATGGATACATTTTATCTAAAAGAGAACCAATTTTTACGGCAGAAATGTGACCGATTCCTTTGTCAGCAAGTATTCAGGCCAAGCCGCATCAGCTGGTAAATGAATTAAAAGCTCGCTGTTATCTTGCTGACTATTTTGTCACCTCCTTAAAACCGAAATAATTTTGGTTTGCGGTGAGAATAAGCCTGCTACCTTGGAAGTCAAAGGCTCATCCGTAATTAAAACATCGATCATGTCTAATGGAATTGACATGAAAGGAGAAGTGTTTTGACTGTCGAACTTATACTGCTCTGCTACAACAATGATTTGTTTGGCCCTTGAAGCAGCAACCCGATTTAGTTCCGCATCACTCATTTTATTAGAATAAATGCCATCTTCTTTAACGCTTGAGGTGCCAAAAAAGCGGTATTAAAACTCATTCGTTTTAAGAGATCGATAGCAGTGACTGAATAGCTAAAGCGATGCTCCTTATCAATTTTTCCGCCCAATAAGCGAATTTGTGGCAGCGGCGCTTGCATTAACTCAAGGGAGTTATCAAGTGAGTTAGTGACAATTTGCAAATCCCCCCCGTTAATCAGCTGGCATAGTTTTTTGAGCGTGGTTGAAGGCCCAATAAAGTCGCACTGATTCGGATGAATAAATTTTTGAGCTACCTGAGCTATTTTCGTTTTGAGCGGAGAATCGATTTGATTTCTGGTTAAAAAATTAGGAACATTATCACTGCTATTAGCCATCAAACCGCCATGAACCCGCTGAGCTTGGCCCGTCGAAGACATGCGGATTACGTCACGCCTTGCAGTGTCAAAGGAAATATTAAAATAAGCGGCTAAGTCTCTGGTGAGCAAGTGCTGCTTTTGCGATAGCAGTCGCTTGATTTCATGAATTCGTTCTTCTTGTGTCATTTCAGGTCTCCTTCTTGTTAATTTAGCACGCTTTAAGGCGATAATTAAGCTGGTTATCAGTATTTGTGATGATTTTTCGGTGTTTATCAGCGTTTAAACAGATTCTTGCTGATGGATATTGCTTAATTTTACTGCAAAATAGGCCTTTGTGGTCATATTTAAAAATCAGCAAATCATTAAATCTAAAATTGGAACGAACCAATTTTTAAAATGGTTGAACTTTAGCGATAAGTTGGTATAATAACGGTATAAAGTAATAACAAAACAAGACATCTCAAGGAGAAATAATATGGCAGTAGATTATGACTCAAAGGAATTTTTAGAAAGTGTTGACGCGCATTGGCGTGCCGCCAACTATTTATCAGTCGGACAGCTTTTTCTAATGAGTAATCCGCTTTTAAAACGTGAATTGAAAGCAGAAGACGTTAAGCCTAAACCAATTGGCCACTGGGGAACGATTTCACCACAAAACTTTATTTATGCCCACTTGAACCGGGTAATTAAGAAGTACAACCTGGACATGTTTTACATCGAAGGTTCTGGCCACGGCGGCCAAGTGATGGTTTCAAACTCCTACCTTGATGGTTCATACAGTGAACTTTACCCAGAAATTCAGCAAAATGAAGAGGGCATGACTAAGCTCTTCAAACGCTTTAGTTTTCCTGGCGGTTCGGCTTCTCACGCTGCTCCTGAAACTCCGGGTTCAATGCACGAAGGTGGAGAATTGGGTTACTCAATTTCTCACGGTACTGGTGCAATTTTAGATAATCCCGACGTGATTGCGGCAGTTGAAGTTGGTGATGGTGAAGCTGAAACTGGTCCATTGGCAGCCAGCTGGTTTAGTGACAAGTTCATTAACCCGGTTAAAGATGGTGCCGTTTTGCCAATTTTGCAAATTAACGGTTTTAAAATTTCCAATCCGACCATTGTTTCGCGAATGAGCGATGAAGAATTAACCAAGTACTTCGAAGGAATGGGCTGGCACCCATATATTATTTCTGCCTATAATGGTGGCGAATTTGATGGTTACAAGGACCACATGCAAGTTCATGAAGAAATGGCGAAATTGATGGATACGGTTATTGAAGAAATTAAGGCCATTCAAAAGAACGCTAGAGAAAATAATGATACTACTTTGCCGCATTGGCCAATGATCATCTTCCGGGTACCAAAGGGCTGGACTGGTCCTAAATTTGATGTTGATGGTAATCCGGTTGAAAACTCCTTTAGGGCTCACCAAATTCCAATTCCGGTTGCGCAAGATTCAATGGAGCATAAAGACATGCTGATTGATTGGCTAAAGAGCTATCGCCCGGAAGAATTATTCAACGATGATGGTAGCGTGAAGGACATCGTCTTAGAAGATAATGTTGCGGGCGAAGCTAGAATGGCAATGAACCCGATCACTAATGGTGGTAAAGATGCTAAACGTCTAAACCTGCCGGACTACCGCAAATATGCGCTGAAATTTGATCAGCCAGGCTCAATTGAAGCAGAAGACATGACGGAATGGGCAAAGTACTTAAACGAAATTGCTAACCTCAACCCTAATAACTTCCGTGGTTTTGGTCCCGATGAAACCAAATCTAACCGTTTGTTTACATTTATTGATGACCAAAAGCGGCAATGGGAAGGATCAGTTCACACGCCTAATGACGAAAACTTGGCCCCAAGTGGTCGTTTAATTGACTCACAATTATCCGAGCACCAAGATGAAGGCTGGCTTGAAGGCTATGTCTTATCAGGCCGTCATGGTTTCTTTGCCACTTATGAATCATTTGGTCGTGTTGTTGATTCCATGCTTACCCAACATATGAAGTGGTTGCGCAAGGCTAAGGAACAATATTGGCGCAAAGACTATTCTTCGCTTAACTTTGTTGCTACTTCAACTGTTTTCCAACAAGACCATAACGGTTATACCCACCAAGACCCAGGTATCTTGACGCACATGTTTGAAAAGAATCGTCCGGATCTTGTTCATGAATATCTGCCGGCAGATACTAACTCTTTGCTTGCCGTTTCTGAGAAAGCTTTCCAAGAACGTGAATGTATCAATATTCTGGTTACTTCTAAGCAGGAGCGTCCGCAATGGTTCTCAATTGAAGAAGCTGCTCGGCTTGCCGATCATGGTTTATCATACATTGATTGGGCTTCAACCGACGGTCACGACAAGCCAGATGTTGTCTTCGCTTCAACTGAAACGGAGCCAACTATGGAGTCGCTAGCCGCAATTGACCTGCTTCACCAAAACTTCCCTGACCTCAAGATTCGTTACATTAACGTCGTTGATGTCATGAAGTTAATGGATACTGCTGATAATCCAGAAGCAATTTCCGCCGAAGAATTTGAGCAATTATTCCCTAGCGATGTGCCAACAATTTTTGCTTGGCACGGCTATAAGGCAATGATGCAATCAATTTGGTTTGGCCGTGGTCGCAACAACGTTCACATTCATTGCTATGAAGAAGAAGGCGACATTACGACACCGTTTGATATGCGTGTTGTTAATGAACTGGATCGTTTCCACTTGGCAAAGGATGCAATCTTAAGTGTTCCGCGTTATGCTGAAAAGAGTGTAGAATTTGTCAATGAAATGGACAGACTGCTTGCAAAGCATCACCAATATATTCGTGACAATGGTAAAGACATGCCAGAAGTTACTAACTGGAAATGGTCAGGCTTAAAATAAAATCTGACTAA
>CALYQE010000005.1 GCA_945281075.1 uncultured Lactobacillus sp.
GTCTTGAAAGCCAAAGAAATTTTACTTCAACCAGATAAAATCAACTTGAAAGATCAAACATTTTCTAATTGGGAAGTGCTTGATCATCCAACTTTCAACTAAAAAGATCAAAAAAGGTTCATTGAAATAGATCAATGAACCTTTTTTTAGCCATTGCTGCATTTAGCGCGGTAAATTTAAAGGGTCTTAAAGTCATGCTGGATTGGCTGAGTTGTCTTAGTCGTAATTTCTTCATCTAAAGTAAATTTGGTCATTGTCGGACAGTCTTCTGGCTGAACATAGAGTGTTCGCTGCGTTACGTCATAACCGGCCCAATAACCAGTGTAATCGCAAGTGGCGCTGTTTTCGTGCAAATGTTCAATTCCGCGCGGAATCATCACGGCCTTGAAAACATTATAGAGCTGGACGATTCCTTGCTTGGCCGAAAATGGAGCTAAGAATTTGGACAAGAAAGTACTGCTGACAAAGCGCGAAGGGGCTGTATAATCGCCCGGAAGCCCTAACAAGCCTGAGCCACTCTCGATTTGCTTAATGTCGAGTTCGTCAGTCAACTGCTGATGAATTAAGTTATGATTAGTCAGATGCAGGTAATTACGTAAGTTGTCTAAATGCCAGGAATATTCAGGACTGTTTGTCATTACTCCAATGCCATCATAAATTTTGAATGCACCATGGTTGACCGGTTCGAGAATAATGCTTTTACCTGTTGCATCACTGAAAGTATAATGCATCGGAATTGGGGTAGGAATTCCCGTTTCAGCCTGATCCCAATCAGGATAAGTGGTTTTCTCTTGACCTAAGTGACTGAAAGCCGTCTTAATTTCTGCAATACTGCCAAAGTTACTCAAAACATAGGCGACAACTTCTTCACCAATTATTGGTTTTAGGCCGCGTTCGGTCAGATTAGAAACGTTATCCCAAGAAGCTTCTTCTAAATACTGGGCATCGCCAACTATTCCAGCACTGTTAATTCCATCATTGAAAAAGAGGGAGTTATTAACATTGATACCCATAAAAGCATATTTGGTGGTCCAACTCTGGTGTAGTCCTTTTAATTCAAAATTAGCAGGGTAGGATGTCATTTTACTATCTGCACTCCGCATAAAGGGATCAAAAGTAAAATCCATTGTTCGTCCCCAAAAAACATCGCCATTTTCCGCTGTGATTGCAATACTAGTACACATGTGATTCAAACCTCCATTTTAAATTAATTGCTACTAATCATCTTAGCATATATTTTCAAATGCAAATAAGCCCGATAAAAAAATTATTAAATTATTGGAAGCATAGGACATCAAAATAAAAAAGCTCAGCTAAAAAGCTGAACCTTTAGTTAAAATTGAAAAAGCATTAATCTTTTAATTCACGGAGAAACTGCAATGCAGCATCATAATTTGGTTCATCAGTCATTTCCATGATCAGTTCTCGATAGATGATTTTTTGCTGGTCATCAATGATCCAAATGCTTCTGGAATCAACACCACTTGCTTCAATAAATAAACCCAGTTTTTTACCAAAATCATGTTGCTCATCCGAGAGCAGCTCCATGTTTTTGACACCTTCAGCGGCGCACCAATTTGCCTGTTCACTCGGAGTATTAGTCGAAACGGTATAGAAGTTAATTCCGGTAAACTGATCTGCCTCTTGGTTAAAGTGTTTAGTTGAAATGCTGCATACGCGGGTGTTAATGTCTGGTACTACACTGATCAAAGTTACTTTATCAAGCAGCTCTTTTGTTGAGACAGTAGAACCATCTTTTTTAGTTAATTCAGCCAAAGGAAACTTGTCACCGACAACAGGAGGTTCTCCATTAGTTGATAGAAATTCATTTTTTCTTGTAATTTCCATTTACACAATCCCTTTCTAAATTTAAAAAATAACCTACTTTATCTTAAACTAGAAGATTAGCGTCTTCCAAGTAAAAAGCACTTTAATTGTTGAGCGAGTCTTTAACGTAATTGGTAATCCGCTCGATAGCTAAATTGAGATTTTCTTCTGAAGAAGCATATGATAGGCGAACGAAGCCTTGACCACCTGCACCAAAATAGCTGCCAGGAACAACGCCAACTTTTGCCTTGTGAGCTAAATCTTCGGCAAAAGCAACGTCGTCATCGCCAAACTTTTCAGGAATCCGAGCAAAAACATAAAAGGCGCCTTCTGGGGTGGCCATTTTAAAACCGTTTTTCTCTAAGCCCGCTTGAACAATATGTAAACGACTCTCATAAATAGCACGTGCTTCTTCATAATCAGCCTCACCATGCTGTAAACCTTCGGCGGCAGCGATTTGAACATTATCCGTAACCGAAGTGATCATGAAAGAATTTACCTTGATGATCGTTTTCATGATTTCGCGTGGTGCAGCGATATAACCGATACGCCAACCGGTCATGGCGAAACACTTTGATAGTCCTGATAAAATGATCGTCCGTTCCGGAATAATTTGCGCCAGTGAATAATGCTTTTTGTCTCCATAGATTAATTCGGCATAAATTTCGTCACTGATTGCAAATAGGTTGTAATCACAAATTACCGTGGCTAACTCTTCTAATTGCTGTTTAGAATAAACACGTCCAGTTGGGTTAGATGGGTCGGTCAAGACAATTGCTTTGGCACCTTTGCCCTCATTTTGCATAACTTTTTTCAAGTGGGCAGCAGTCAAGATAAAATTATCTTCCGACGTATCAACTTCAATTGGAATTCCGCCGGCCATTTTAACAATTCCGAAATAGACACCCCAGACAGGCGTAGGAATAATGATTTTATCACCGGGATTTAAAATGGACATAAAGGTAACGTTTAACGCTGCAGAAACACCAACGGTGGCACAGATTTCGCCCTCTGGGTCATATGATACTTTTAAACTGTTCTTCAAATATGTGCTGACAGCAGATAAGTATTCTTTTTTTCCAGCTTCTGGGGCGTAGTGTGAGTCATCTCTGGCAATATCATCGATCGCGGCTCGCTTAATGTGTTCAGGCGTGTTTAAATCAGGCTCACCGACAGTCAGCTTGATTACTCCTGGAATTTGCGAAATTTTGTGGCTAAAAGCACGAATTTCTGATTTCTTTATTTTATTGATCTTTTCATTGATTGTTTCAGATAAACTATTTGCTAAAGTTGGCATAAAAAAGAACCTTTCCTAAATTTTGTACAGCTACAATTATAACCTACTATGCGAGTAACAGGTAGATAAATTACTGTTAATTTATTAAGCTTATATTAAGATTATTAAAGGAAACTTTGATATAGTGAAGCTAGGAGGAAGTTAAAAAAATGGATCCGATCAAAAAAGCTGAACAACTTAAAAAACTAACTGCTGAAGAATACGATGTCACTCAGAACGCGGCCACTGATTATCCCTTTAAAGGAAAATACGATGATTTTTATGCAAAAGGCATCTATGTTGACGTAGTTTCGGGTGAACCATTGTTTTCAAGCGAGGACAAATATGATGCCGGTTGTGGCTGGCCAAGTTTTACTAAACCGATCAAAAAGCTGGTTTATAAACGTGATCAGTCGCTCGGAATGGAGCGAACGGAGGTCAAAAGCCCTGAAGCCGATTCCCATTTAGGTCATGTTTTTACTGATGGACCAGAAAAAGAGGGCGGACTTAGGTATTGCATAAATTCTTCGGCCTTAAAGTTCATTCCTTATGACCAGCTTGACAAAGAAGGCTATGGTGAATATCAAAAGTTATTTAAATAATAATAATTATGTAAAATAAAAAAGCACCTTTACAATAATGGGTGCTTTTCTTTCATGCTTAAACAATTTCTTGTTCTTTAAAACTGCCATAAACGCGTTCAACTTCGGTCACACTCATAAAAGCATAGGGATCGCTTTTTTTGACGATTTGCAAAATATCATACATATCATAGCGGTCGATAACGGTAATGAGAACTTTCTTTTCGATGTGACTGTATGCGCCCTCGACATCGTGAAAAATAGTGATGCCGCGGTGCATTTTTTCCTGGATACCATCAATAATAGCCTGAGGCTGCTCCGTAACAATTGTTACCTGGAGCTTTTGGTGTTGAGTATAAATTGCATCAATAACCCGGCCATTGATAAAGATAGTGAGGGCAGAGTAGAGGGCACGATTCCAGCCGAAAGCAAAGCCAGCTGCAGCAATAATTACCAAATTAATTAAGATACTGACCTTGCCGTAACTTGCGCCCGTTTTTTTGCGGATGACGATTCCGATCACATCCAGCCCACCAGTTGAAATGCCATTTTTTAGCGCATAACCAGTCCCCATGCCATTAATGATTCCGCCAAAGATTGCGCAGACCAGAGGGTCGACGTGCATATCAACGGGCTGAATCAACCGCATCATAATTGAACCCAAGATAACGGTAATAATCGTAAAAAAGGTGAACTTGTGGCCAATTTTGAACCAGGCCAAAATCAGAATGGGCAGGTTTAAGGCAAAGTAAACCGCAGAAGTCGCAAGGGTAAAAGGGAAAAACCGCTCACTCATCGTATTGATCAACTGAGCAAACCCAGTAATCCCGGAAGAATACATATGCCCCGGGTTCCAGAAGAAATTAAGCGCAACAGCAACAGCTACCGAATAAAAAAATGAAGCTGATATTTTTGAAAGTAAACTATAGCGTCGGTTGAAAGTGTCGAGTCGATCCATTTCTGTGTTTCCTTTGTAGGTTTAAAAATTATCTTATATTTTAGTTTAACAAAAAAGCAATCAGACGCTTGCCTGATTGCTCGGTATTAAAAAACCGACCAGCATTCAGTCGATTGCAACCAATGCAGGCTATTTTTCCCAATGCCGCCGAATAAATTCTTCTCGACCACCTGCTTCTTCAAGCTCATACCTCGCTGGATTCTTCCGATAAAAATCCTGATGATATTCTTCAGCCGGATAAAAGGCTTGAGCAGGTTCAATTGAAGTCACAATTGGGTCATCAAATTTGCCACTTGCTTGTAATTTTTGTTTAGAAGCTTCCGCCGCTTCCTGTTGGGCCGCAGAATTATAAAAAATGACCGGTCGATAGTTATCACCGCGATCTTGGAATTGTCGCGATGCATCAGTTGGATCGGTTACTTGCCAGTAATATTCCAATAACTGTTCATAGGGCATTATTTTTGGATCAAAAGTAATTTCAACTGCTTCAGTATGACCAGTCTCGCCGCTACAAACCTGCTCATAGGTGGGATTTGCAACATGACCGCCGGTATAACCGGAAACGACCTTTTTAATTCCTGGTAAGGTGTCAAACGGTTTAACCATGCACCAGAAGCAACCGCCTGCAAAGATCGCAGTTTCCAAGTTTTGATCAGTAATTTTATTTTCAGTCATCTTTATTGCAACCTTCTTTCAAAATTGAACTTGCCTAATATATAACTGATTAAGCACGCCTTAATCTTCAATACCGAGGTGTCTCAAAATTAACGCCGCTGTTTCTTCAATTGAGCGGTGCGCCACATTAATGACAAAACAGCCTAGTTGATCATATAGTTTTTTAGCGGAATCAAGTTCTGCCTTAATCGCTTCAGTATTTGAGTATGTCGTTTCCGGATTCAAGCCATATGAAATCATTCTTTGGCGCCTGATTTCGTTTAACACGGAAAGATCATTGGTTAAGCCGATGATCTTTTTCGGATCAATTTGATAAATTTCCTTAGGGATATGAGTATCTGGAACTAGGGGCAGGTTTGCAACCTTGAGATTTTTATTTGCTAAAAACAGTGACAACGGAGTTTTAGAGGTTCTAGAAACGCCTAGTAAAACAACGTCTGCTTCTAAAAAGCCCTTTGGATCCTTACCATCATCATACATAACGGCAAATTCCATTGCAGAAATCCGATCAAAGTATTTTTGATTCATTTTGTGCTGTGCGCCGATCTTCATTTGCGGACGCAGACCTGTGATTTTTTGAATAGCTTCCATTGCTGGCGAAAGGATGTCAACACTCTCAATATGGTGTTCACGCACAAACCGAATAACCGGAATCTGCATTTCATCTTTAGCCAAACTATAAATAATCAGAACATTGGGAAAATGCTCAATTTCTTTAAAAGTTTCTTCTAATTTTTCTTTATTAATGATGAAAGGATAGCGCCGATAATTAATTTGTGCATCCGGAAATTGTGCCGCAGCGGCAACTGCATTATTAAAAGCAGTGTCACCAGCGGAATCGGAAATGATAACAATATTGACTTCTTTTTTAGGGGTTTCTTCAGCCATTATTTGCTCCTTTTTTCTCTTAATTATACAATTTAACTTATCTCTTTAACAGAATTAAAATAAAATAAATCAAGTAGGCAGTTTTTTTGAAAAATATCGCCTTAATGTATTGACCGATTAATATCGTTTGATATAATTTATATAAATGCATGACGGTTACGTCAAGAAATGGAAGGAGGGATCACATATGGCTAAGACAGTCGTTCACGAAAACGAGTCTATTGATGATGCTCTTCGTCGTTTCAAACGTTCCGTTTCAAGAAGTGGTACTTTACAAGAATATCGCAAGCGCGAGTTCTATGAAAAACCTAGTGTCCGCAGAAAGCTGAAATCAGAAGCTGCTCGTAAGCGTAGACATTATTAATTTCTAAAACCTATCTTGTTGGATAGGTTTTTTTTATTAAAAAAATTAATCAGCAATCATCATCTTGCTTGTTTTTTTATCTTTCGCTTAAACAATTTGTTATAATTTAGCTAGGTTTATTGAGAAAGAAGGGATTATTTTGAGTTTATCAGAGCAGATTATGTCTGATATGAAAGATGCAATGAAGGCAAAAGACAAAGTTAGACTTAATACGGTACGGATGATTAAAGCAGCCTTAATGAATGAGAAGATTAAGACTGGTCACGAATTAAGTCCTGACGAAGAACTAACTGTTTTAAACCGCGAAAAAAAGCAGCGCGAAGAGTCAATCACTGATTTTACCAAAGCTAACCGCAAAGATTTAGCGGATGAAACAAAAGAGGAATTGGCGGTTGTTGAAGGCTATTTGCCAAAACAGCTGACGCAAGCGGAACTACAAAACATCGCGGCTGAAACAGTTGCTGAGCTTGACGCAAAAACTCCGGCCGATTTTGGTGCAGTTATGAAAAAAATAATGCCCAAAGTTAAGGGCAGAGCAGACGGTAAAGCCATTTCTGCTGCTGTGCGCAACTTGCTTAGCTAATTTACGAAAAGGAGCAAAGTTTATTGGCTCAAACTACGTTTATTCCCACTAATCCGGAAAATATCCAAAAATTAGTTGGCGTTAATGATCATAACTTAATGCTGATCGCTGAAAACTATGATATTTCAATTACTGATACCGGTAGTGAAATTCTGATTGATGGCTCTGCAGAAAATACCGAAAAGGTGATTGCAGTTTTAAAGGCTTTAGATTCAGTGGTGAATTCTAACATTAATATTGGTTCAGCCGATGTTGTTAGTGCAATCAAAATGGTAGATAAGGGTACCAGCGAGTATTTTTTAGATCTCTACAAAGAAATTTTAATTCGGGATGCTAAAGGTAAACCGATTAGAGTTAAGAATATGGGACAGAAAAAATACGTCGAAGCCATTCAAAAAAATGACGTTGTATTTGGCATCGGTCCTGCAGGAACTGGAAAGACTTTCTTGGCTGTTGTTTGTGCGATTGCCGCTTTTAAAAAGGGTGAAGTTTCGAAAATTGTCCTCACCAGGCCGGCAGTTGAAGCAGGTGAGTCGCTGGGTTTTTTACCAGGGGACTTAAAGGAAAAAGTTGATCCGTATTTAAGACCAATTTATGATTCCTTATATGCGGTTTTGGGTACTAACACGACCGAACACCTAATGGAACGCGGTGTAATTGAAGTTGCACCTTTAGCTTATATGCGTGGTCGGACGCTTGATGATGCCTTTGTGATTCTGGATGAGGCTCAAAATACAACTGACGCACAAATGAAAATGTTTTTAACTCGGCTTGGCTTTAATTCGAAAATGATTGTCAATGGCGACATGACGCAAGTCGACCTACCTGGGCGGCAGCGCAGCGGTTTGATTGATGCTCAGCATATTTTGCAAAATATCAAGCAAATTAAGTTTATTCATTTTTCGGCAAGCGACGTGGTTCGCCATCCGATTGTTGCCAAAATTATTAGTGCGTATGAAAAGGAAGATGAACGTAATTAATGAATCCACTGGAAATCACCTACCATGATGAAGTAGATTTTTTAAAGGATCAGGAAAACGACTGGCAAAGTTGGATTTCTGAACTTCTTTTGCTTGCAAAAAAAGAAATAAAGCAGGATACCAACCTGGAAATGAGCATCAATTTTGTTGATGAAGATAAAAGTCAGGAGATTAACCGGGAATATCGTAGAAAAGACCGTCCAACTGATGTTATTTCCTTTGCAATTGAAGATGGCAATGATTTTTTAGATTTGGATGCCTTTCGAGCTGATCCGGAATTTCAAGAGGATATTGGCGACCTATTTATGTGTCCCAGCGTGATTGAAAGACATAGTCAAGAATATGGTACCGGCTGGAAGCGTGAATTTGGTTACACGCTTGTTCATGGTTTTTTACATTTGAATGGATATGATCATATTAAGGCTGATGAAGCCAAAGAAATGTTTAGTATTCAAGGAAAGGTCCTGGAAGATTATGGCTTGCCATTATATCCAGACCAATTAGATGAAGGCAGAGGTAAATAATGTCTGAGCAAAAGAAAAACAAGTCTGGTTTTGTTGCCTTAGTGGGACGTCCCAATGTCGGCAAGTCAACATTAATGAATTATTTGGTCGGGCAGAAAATTGCAATTACGTCTAATAAGCCCCAGACAACAAGAAATAAAATTTCAGGAATCTATACTACCAGTGATATGCAGGTGGTTTTTGTTGACACGCCGGGGATTTTTAAACCTCATCTAGACCTTGATAACTATATGGATAAGGCCAGTATTTCCAGCTTAAATGATGTTGATCTGGTTTTATTCATGGTGGAACCAGAAAAGATGGGCAAGGGCGATTTATACATCATTGATTTGCTTAAAAAAGTGAAGGTTCCGGTATTTTTACTGATTAATAAAGTTGATCAGGTCAATCCAAACGAACTTTTGCCAATTATTGAGGACTATCGGAAGATGGGCCTGTTCAAGGAATTTTTGCCAATTTCAGCAACGCAAGGGATTGGAATCGAAGACTTGAACCAAGTTTTATATGATTATCTGCCCGAAGGTCCTGATTATTATGATCCAGATGAAATCACTGATCGACCAGAATACTTTATGGTGGCAGAATTAATTCGCGAACAGATTTTAAAACTAACGGCTGAAGAAGTCCCTCATGCTTGTGCTGTCTGGGTTGAACGCATGAACCAACATGAAAACAACAAGCTCCAAATTGAGGCTACTATTTATGTTGAAAAAAGCGGCCAAAAAGGCATTATTATCGGCAAGGGCGGCAACATGCTAAAGCAAATTGGCATCAATTCTCGTCGCCAGATTGAAGATTTACTGGGCGAAAAGGTTAACCTGCGTTTATGGGTTAAGGTCCAACGTAACTGGCGGTCCGATCCGAATTTCTTAAAACAAATTGGTTATAATGCTAAGGACTTGGGCTAGAAATGTCACGCGAACTGAAAGAGGTTGTTGGGGTCGTTTTTAAACGGCAAAAGTACCATGAAGCCGATCTTTTAGCTAAAATTATGACCAAAAATGACGGTATTATTACCATGCTTGCCCGAGGCGCTTTGAAGCCAAAGTCAAAACTGGGGGCCAGTCTGCTTAATTTTTCGTTTGGTACTTATGTGATTTCCACGACCGGCCAAGGATTAAGTAGTTTGCGAACTTTTAAGAACGTGCGCCAATTTGATGGGCTCTTTAGCGACTTAGAAAAAAGCGCCTATGCTTCTTTTATTCTTGACCTGGTCGATCATGCTTTTATTGAATATCAAAATTTAGGTAAGTATTATGATCTTGCAGAATTTGCTTTGAGCAGAATTAATGCTGGAGAGGATGCAGAAATGATTACGCAAATAGTCCAGATGCAGCTTTTGGCTGCATACGGGGTAGAACCGGAATTACGACACTGCGTTTTTTGTCAACGTGATCAAGGACAGTTTGATTATTCAATAAAACAAGGTGGCATTCTTTGCAATCGTCACTATTACGCTGATCCAGAGCGCTTGCATTTAAAGCCAAAGGAAACTGCTTTGTTGAGAACGATTGCTCTTTTACCATTTGAGCGACTGGGTGAAATTGAAATTAACCTTGAAACTAAAAAAGCAACACGTCAGGCGATTGACCGGATTTATCAGGAAACAATTGATCTCAATTTGAAAACAAAAAAATTTTTGGATGAACTTAATTTGTTAGGCTGATCCTTTAGCTTAAGGCAAATATATGGTAAAATATTAAGGTGATTTAGCAATCATGGGGAATAAGAAAGTACCAGCAAAGCGAATGTCGGACGGTGCGAGGACATCTGGGAAAAGGCACCCCTAGCTAATAGAATTAAGAGCAGAGGAGAACTATTTCTCTGAATTAGGGTGGAACCGCGATTTAATCGTCCCTATGCAAGTTTTGCATAGGCTTTTTTTATGGCCTAATGCAGGGAGGAATTAAAATGGCAAAAAATAAATTGACAATTCAAGATATGATTTTTAAGCTTGAAGAATTTTGGTCTTCAAAGGGTTGCATGGTCATGCCTTCTTATGATGTGGAAAAGGGTGCCGGAACCATGAGCCCGTATACTTTTTTACGTGCGGTGGGGCCTGAACCCTGGGCAGCCTGTTACGTTGAACCTTCAAGAAGACCTGCAGACGGACGTTATGGTGATAATCCCAACCGTCTGTTTCAACATCATCAGTTCCAGGTAGTAATCAAACCTGCACCGCTTGATATTCAACAATATTACCTAGACAGTCTGAAAGTTTTAGGCATTAACGCACTTGAGCATGATATTAGATTTGTTGAAGATAATTGGGAAAATCCATCTATGGGTTGCGCCGGTGTAGGTTGGGAAGTTTGGTTAGACGGAATGGAAGTCAGCCAATTTACTTATTTCCAAACGGTGGGCGAGCTTGATGTTAAGCCGACAATGAGTGAAATTACCTACGGGGTTGAACGTCTGGCCTCTTATATCCAAGATGTCAACTCAGTTTTCGATCTTGAGTGGGGCAATGGTGTTTTGTACCGCGATATATTCAAAGAGGCCGAGTATGAGAACTCGAAGTATGCCTTTGAAGAATCTAACCAAGAAGACTTGCTCAAGTTTTTTGAGGTCTATGAAAAAACCGCTAATGAGTTAATCGGGCTAAATTTGGTTCAACCGGCCTACGATTATATTCTGAAATGTTCGCAAACATTTAACTTACTTGATGCCAGGGGAGCTGTCTCGGTAACCGAGCGTGCTGGCTACTTGGCGAGAATCAGAAATCTGGCACATAAAGTGGCAGTCTGTTTTGTTGAAGAACGTGAAAAAAGAGGCTTTCCTTTGTTAAAGAGCGCAGAAAGCAAGAAAGCGGGGCTTGAAAATGACTAAAGATTATTTATTCGAAATTGGAACTGAAGAAATGCCTGCGCATGTCGTTTCACGCAGTGTAAAGCAGTTAGCGGATCGGACTAAGGCTTTTTTACAGGAGAATGGACTAAAATTTAAAGACATCAAAACCTTTTCAACGCCGCGCAGACTGACAATTTTAGTTGAAGACTTGGCGGAAAAACAAGATGACATTGATGAAATAAAAAAGGGTCCAGCCAAGAAAATTGCGCTAGACCAAGATAAGAACTGGACCAAGGCTGCCCAGGGCTTTGTCCGCGGGCAAAATATGTCGACTGACGATATTTACTTTCAAGAACTAAAAGGCACGGAGTATGCTTATGTTCACGTCAAAAAAGAGGGTAAAAAAGCTAGTGACATCTTGCTGGGAATGAGCGAAGTTGTAAAGGCGATGACTTTTCCAACCAAAATGCGTTGGGACTCCCACGACTTTGAGTTTGTGCGACCAATTCACTGGTTAGTTTCCTTATTTGGGAGTGAAGTAATTCCGGTCAAGATACTTAATATTACCGCAGGACGCAAAACTGAAGGGCACCGTTTCCTAGGCGATTCAGTAGTTTTAGCTAATTCAGCTGATTATGAAGATGCTTTAAAGAACCAATTCGTGATTGTGGACGAAAACAAACGTAAAGAAATGATCGTTGATCAAATGAATGAGCTGGTTAAGGAACACGGCTGGCAAATTAAACCTGACAGCAACCTTTTAGAAGAGGTTACCAACTTAGTTGAATATCCAACGGTCTTTGCGGGTTCTTTTGCTAAAGAATACTTGGAAATGCCACAGGAAGTTTTGATCACTTCAATGAAGGATAACCAGCGCTACTTTGAAGTGTATGATCAGAATGGTAAATTAATTAATCATTTTATTTCGGTTAGAAACGGCAACAAAAATTACCTCGAAAACGTCATTTCGGGTAATGAAAAAGTGCTGGTTGCTCGTCTTGATGATGCACAGTTCTTTTATGATGAAGACCGCAAGTACCCATTGGGTCACTTTGTTAACAAGCTTAAAGATGTTTCTTTCCATGATAAAATCGGCTCAATGGCCGAAAAGATGAACCGTGTACAAATAATCGGAAATTATCTGGCCAAAAGATGGCAACTTGATGAACAAATAGTTCAAGACTTTGACCGCGCCAGTGTTTTATATAAGTTTGACCTGGTAACGCAGATGGTTGGCGAATTTGCTGAATTACAGGGCATAATGGGCATGCACTATGCTAAATTAGCCGGTGAAAAAGATGACGTCGCAATTGCCATCAAAGAGCATTACATGCCAACTACCGCTGAGGGCGAATTACCACAAACAACTGTTGGAGCACTTCTATCAGTTGCGGATAAATTAGACACAATTATTACCTTTTTCGCGGTTGGAATGATTCCGAGTTCCTCCAACGATCCATATGCCTTGCGGCGTTACGCATACGGAATTGTCAGAATTTTACTTGAACAAAAATGGTCCTTGCCATTCAAGCAAGTGCTGCCTGAACTTGTCTCCGCATTAGAAGGGCAAACACCGGCCAAATTGCCTAAGACGGAGGAAAAAGATCAGGAAATTGCTGCCTTTATTCGTGACCGAATTAAGCAATACTTGCAAAAGAACAACTATAAGTATGATATTGTTGATGCAGTGCTTGCCTCAAGTCAACAAGATCCAATTCAAATTCTTTCAGCCGCCAACGTTTTACAATTGCATCATGATGATGAGCAGTTTAAGCCGGTAGTTGAAAGTCTGATTAGAATTAAGAATATTCTGAAAAAGGCAAAATATCAGGGCAAAAATGAAGTTCAACCTGAATTGTTCGCTGACAGCAGTGAGGAAGAACTTTATGCAGGGGTCAACTCCTTAGCTGAAATTACTAACTTAACCGATTTATACGATGGTTTTGTCAAGTTACAACCAGTAATTGATCTTTATTTTGAAGCTAACATGATTATGGATAAAGATGAAAAAGTTAAAAATAATCGTTTAAATCAATTGAGTGCAGTAGCTCGGCTTGCAGACAATTTAGGTGATTTGAGTAAACTCGTCATTAAATAAAACCAGATAAAAGCGGGTGATAAAATGGCTGGTCTAATACCTGAAGAAACAATTGCTAAAGTTCGCGACAATGTTAATATCGTGAATGTAATTAGCCAGTATGTCTCACTTGAGAAAAAGGGCAAGGATTACGTTGGATTATGTCCTTTTCATGAAGAAAAAACACCGTCGTTCAGCGTTAGTGAGAGCAAGCAATTTTTTAAGTGTTTTGGCTGCGGTAAAGGAGGTAATGTTTTTACCTTTTTAATGGACAAGGAAAACTTGACCTTTCCTGAAAGTGTTCAAAAAGTTGCTGAATTTGCGCACATCGAAATCGACGAATTTGCACCGCAATCGCCTAAGTATTCGAATGTGTTAATTAAAATCAACGAGGACGCGGCTGATTTTTATCATCGGGTGTTAGTGTCGACTAATGCTGGTAAACGCGGCTTAGATTATGCGCAGCAACGAGGATTAAGTGCTGAAATACTGGATCATTTTCGGATTGGTTATGCGCCAAAGCAGAACAATCTGCTACTAACGTATCTGCGCGGACATCATTACCAAGAAGAAGACTTACGTGCCAGTGGCTTGTTCGTTGAAGCGCAAAACGGAGAACTGTTTGATCGCTTTCGCGATCGCTTGATGTTTACCTTAACCAACGAGGGCGATTATGCCATCGGCTTTTCTGGCAGAAGGCTATCAAATGACAAAACTGAAGCCAAGTATATGAATAGTCCTGAAACCAAGGTCTTTGAAAAGTCCAAGGTGCTTTTTCACTTTGCTGAAGCCAAAAAGGCAGCGCGGGCCGAAAAGCATTTGGTCTTGTATGAAGGCTATATGGATGTAATCGCTGCTTATCAAGCAGGGGTTAAATCTGGAATTGCCTCAATGGGAACGAGTTTAACCGAGCAACAAATCTACATGTTAAAACGAATTTCCAAGGACATTATCATTAACTATGATGGCGATGACCCGGGTGTGCATGCCGAAGAACGAGCGACTAAGTTATTTGCGAAAGCTGGTGGCTTTAACTTAGGCATTGTTGTTCTACCGGAAAAACTTGATCCAGATGAATACGTCAAAAAGTATGGTGCCCAGAAGTATCTTGATGAAATCAAAGGCGCCTTGACTCCAACTGATTTTTTCTTAAAAAGACTAACGCAAAAGTATAATCTGAATAATGATCGGGAAAAGTTGGCGTTTTTAGATGAAGCAATGCAAGAAATTGCCCAGCTTACCAATCCGGTTGAACAGGACTTGTATTTGGACAAACTTGCACGTGAGCAGGGCGTTTCGCGTGATTCATTAAAAGTTAACCTTTTAAAATATCGTAGACGCCAAAGAACGGCCCAGCAGCATCAGGGCAATCAGTGGGCAACTAATCCTCATGAAGAAAATTCATCACCGGTTGAAGCAGAGAATTATCAGATAACTAAAAATGATCCGGTCCAAACACGCCTGCTTTATTTATTTATTCATTCAGAGCACGCTCGTGACTATTTGTTAGCAAATAAATTTCTGTTTCCAGATCAGGATTACCAAAAATTGGCGGGATTATGGTTAAATTTTTGTGAAACTCAAGAAAAACCGACAGTAAATAGTTTTTTAAATTTTATTCCGTGTCAACTTCAAGGTATAATAGTAAATGCTGAAATGACAGACATGCCCCAGGATTTTTCTGACCGTGAGCTTAGTGAACAAATTAATGCGTTAAAAAAGCGGCAAATTAATGCACGCGTTAATGAATTAATGAATGATCTTCAGGATGCCAAACGTAAAATGGATACGGATGAGATTATTTCAATTACACAAAAGATCTTACAGTTAAAAAGAATTCAGGGTTAAAAGGGGGGCTTACAGTGGTAGAAAAGAACAACTCTAGTAAGAAAGAACAACCATCTCTTGATAAAGTAGTCAGAGAAGTGGTTAAAGCGGTCAAAAAGGATAAGTCAATCACTGAGACTGAATTTGTTGATCGTCTTGTTAAACCTTATCAACTGGAAGGTAAAGCAGTCGATCAGTTGGTGCAAGAGTTTGAAGACAACGGTATTAGTATTGTTGACGAAAACGGTGATCCTTCTAAGCTGGCTTTAAAAAAGCAAAAAGACGTTGAAAAAGCTGAATTAAAGGACATGTCTGCACCTTCAAGTGTCAGAATGAATGATCCGGTTAGAATGTATTTAAAAGAAATTGGTCGCGTACCGCTTTTGAATGCAGATCAAGAGATTGCTTTAGCAAAGAGAATTGAAAAAGGCGATGAGGAAGCTAAACAAGAATTGGCAGAAGCAAATCTTCGTTTAGTTGTTTCAATTGCCAAGCGCTACGTTGGTCGTGGAATGTCATTTCTTGATTTAATTCAAGAAGGAAACATGGGCTTAATGAAAGCCGTTGATAAATTTGATTACAGCTTGGGCTTCAAGTTTTCAACTTACGCAACCTGGTGGATTAGACAGGCAATTACGCGTGCAATTGCCGATCAGGCACGGACAATCAGAATTCCTGTTCATATGGTTGAAACCATAAACAAGTTAATCAGAATTCAACGTCAGCTTTTGCAGGACTTAGGTCGTGAACCAACGCCTGAAGAGATTGGCGCGGAAATGGACATGCCGACAAGCAAGGTGCGTGACATCTTGAAAATTGCTCAAGAACCAGTATCATTGGAAACACCAATTGGCGAAGAAGATGATTCTCATTTAGGCGATTTCATTAAGGACAAGGATGCAACTAGTCCGGAGCAACATGCTTCTTATGAAATGCTGAAAGAACAGCTTGAGGAGGTTTTAGATACCTTAACTGACCGGGAAGAGAATGTCTTGCGGCTCCGGTTCGGTCTCGATGATGGACGAACAAGAACTTTGGAAGAAGTCGGCAAAGTCTTTGGCGTGACACGAGAGCGGATCAGACAAATCGAAGCTAAAGCGCTACGCAAATTGCGTCATCCAAGTCGCTCCAACCAGCTGCGCGATTTCTTAGATTAATCAGTCTAAAATTTAATAAAACACCATTTTTTATAAAATGGTGTTTTATTTTGCAGTAAATACATGCTAATCGTTTCCATTTCAGGAGTATTCTAGCAAAAACTGAATAGTCCAAAGAAATAATTTCCAGCTTATTTTGACAATTTCGTGAAGAAGACCAGCAAAGTAGCAACAGCTAGAGCAATTTGTTTGCTGAGCTAAACTAATTTATTGCATCGAATTGGAGAGATTTGCTGTTAAACTGGAATTTTGTGCCAAGTTTGCTTTTACAACTTCTTGACGCTTTCCCGTCAGCAAGAAAGCTGCTATCGCACTATACAGGAAAAAGAAGAAAATGGCTACTTGCAAGTCGTAGGCATTTGGTGCCATCATCGCAAGTGATCCACTACTAATAAAAGCTAGTATGTCAAAAAGTGCGTGGTAAATAATACTGATGAGAATCGAGTTGGTATAGAGATAAATTGCTGAAAAAATCAAGCCAGAAGATATCGCAGACAGAATTTGTTCAAAGGTCGCTGAAACTGGTTGCGCAAACAGGTTAGTAAAATGCAGCAAGCCAAAAATGGTGCTTTCGAGGAGCACTGACCATAAGATCTGATGTGAAGATTTTTGAAAGGCGTTTAACAAGAGCGAAAGAATGCAAAACCGCATTAACCATTCCTCACCGATCCCGGCCTGGAGGCCAGTCAAAACAAATTTAGGATCGTGAGGCCAAATAACCGCAAAATTCCAGCTGGTTAAAAAATTACGCCACGAATCTGTTGTATTGAAAGCATTGAATAGACAGTCCCAACAAGCAAATGCGATAATCCCACAAACAATGAAGACATTAACCTTCGAGCCAAGTTTAATATGGGGAGTTGCAAAATGCCAGGCGTGCATTGCAACCAGGCTAGTAATAGAGGCCGCTATTATCCCGGTGAAGCCATTTCCGGCAATCGCAAATAATAGTTGCACATTGGAAAGATCCAGCCGGTATACCGGAATAAACAAGACTACCGAACCAATCGCAATTGCGAAATAAGCAAAAATCAGCAAAATGATCCGGCCAATGAGGCTGCTGACTTTACCAAGTGCAAGCTTGGCCATTGGAATAAACATTACCAATTGATAACAAATCGCAACTAATAACCACCAATGGACGAATTTTGTCCCAAATAGTTGGACAAATAATGCCGTACCAAACATGAACGTTGCGGAGAGCGTAAAGATAATATTAATTGTTTGAAGATAGTGATTAATCAGCAGCAATTTTAATCCTTGGTCTTCACGGTTTTCGAATAAACTGAATTGTGAAATTATTAATAAAATTAGGAACAAGCAAAGCGCTAGTAATGAAAATTGTCTTTTTACATTCATTTTAACCAGGATACTGATCGAGAAACTGATTAAAATCACGAATTGCATAATCATCTGCATAAATTGCCACTTGCGGGCGGCTTTTTCTGAAATCATTGGGCTATGACACTTTCAATTTAAAACAAAAATTACTAAATTAATACAATAAATCCAAGTCGTTATCACAGAAATGCTCACTGACTTGCTCATCGAAGTAGACGGGTAAGTCTCGGTCAAAATTAACGGCTAGTTGCTCATTGAAAAGTTGTTTTTTTGACATCCATTTTAGTTTTCCTTCGCGGGAAGCTTCGACCTTACCGGTAAATTCAGTAGCGCGATAGAATAAAACCAGATAGCGGTGGTCTTGTTCATCATAAAAATGCTTAATTCCAACTAATTTGGGATTTTTAATGGTTAAATTGGTTTCTTCTTTGACCTCGCGCACAACCGAGTCATTAAATGATTCATGTGCTTCAACATGTCCTCCTGGGAAAGTCAGACCAGGCCAATTGGGATCCTTGCGATCGATCACTAAAATCCGATCCTGATCAGTGATCATGCACATATTGGTTAAGGTAACGCGTTCGGTTCTATCCATTTAAAAAACATCTCTCTATCTAATCTAGGTTTATTTTGCCGTTTTCAAAACGAAAAAAACAGAATAAGTTTTTATTTTAAAAAGCTCATTCAAGCACTTCTTTTTTTAAAATTTAAATTAAGTCTATTATAAAACTTTTATGAGAGGGGAAGATATATTGTTAGATTTTTTATCCAATTAGCAAAAAGAGTATGCTAAAATTTTAAACAAAGAAAGTAGGGTAAAAGTGAATTTACGATTAAACAAATTAGCTGAAATGGTTGATACCAACTCACGTGTGGCTGACATTGGGACTGATCACGCGTATCTTCCAATTGAACTAGTTAAGGCAGGGAAAATTAAGTTTGCGATTGCTAGCGACATCGCTGAAGGACCACTTGATAATGCCAAACAAGATATCGAGGCTGCGGGAGTGGCAAATAAGGTTGAAACAAGATTGGGACCAGGCTTGAAGACCGTTTCTAATGACGATCATATTGATACGATTGTCATTGCGGGAATGGGCGGTAAATTAATGACGCAAATTTTAACGGCTGCCTGTCAAGATGGTCTGGAAATGGAAACCTTAATCTTGGAACCAAATGTGGGTGAATTTGGCGTGCGCAAGTGGCTAGCCACAAACCACTTTTCAATCATCAATGAAGAAATTCTTGCTGAAGCCGGCCACATTTACGAAATTATTAAAGCCCAAAAAGCGGCTGACCATTGGCAGTTAACCGAAAAAGAGGAATATTTTGGTCCGTATCTTTTACAAGAAAAAAATTCTGTCTTTTTCCAAAAATGGCAGGGGCAGCTAGTTTACCAGCAAAAACTTTTGGCTAATTTGAATAAGGCCAAAGTGAAAGATTTCGAGCACATAAAGCAAGTTGAACATGAAATAGAAATGATTGAGGGTGAATTATCATGACGCAAGTTAAGGAGATTGTTCAGGTGCTACAAGCGCATTTTCCTGAAACAATTGCCAGCAAGGGCGATCCCGTCGGCATTCAAATTGGTTCATTAGAACAAGAAGCAACCAAGGTGATGACGACGCTTGACGTGCGGCCACAAGTAGTCGAAGAAGCGATCAGCAAGGGGGTTGACTTAATTATCAGTCATCACCCCGTGATGTTTCGACCAGCGCCTAATCTCGACTACGCTGATCCGCAAAATAGGATGTATGCGCAAATTATTGCCCATCACATAACGGTTTATTCCATCCATACTAATTCTGACAAGGCCCAAGACGGCTCAAGCGATTGGCAGGCTGAGGAATTAGGATTAGTTGATGTAGAACCATTTTGCCCAGATGAAGATGGGATCGCAATCGGCCGCAAAGGCAAATTGCCCCAGACAATGACCGCGCTAGATTTTGCCTATTATGTCAAAGAAAAAATGAAAATCAAAATGGTTCGCTTGATCACGGCCGATAATCAGAAGCCAATTACAACGGTCAGCTTTATCTGCGGCGATGGCGGAAAATATTGGCACCAAGCGCTGGTAGAGCAAGTAGATGCGTTTATTACAGGCGACGTTTATTATCACACTGGTCATGACATTATTTCTGCTGGATTAACGGTGGTTGATCCAGGGCACTATACAGAAAAAGCATTTAAAGCTAAAATGTATGATAAGTTAATTAAATGGAACGAAGAAAATTATTGGAAGGTGCAGATAATTGAGTCTGCAGTTTCAACTAATCCGTTTCAAGATTTATGTTAAAAGGAGTTTTTATGGAATACCCAAATTTACTACCCCGATTTTTAAAATACGTTAAAGTTAATACCCGGTCAGACGAATATTCAGATCGTTTTCCATCGACCAAACGGCAAGATGATTTTCAAAAGCAAGTCATCATGAAGGACCTGGAAGAATTAGGTTTAAGTGATATTCATTACAACAAAAAATCTGGTTGCGTGATTGCCGAAATTCCGGCGACAGTTGATTATGACGTTCCGGTCATGGGTTATTTAGCTCACGTTGATACTGCGGATTTCAACGCCGAGAATGTTAAGCCAATTGTTCATGAAAATTACGATGGCAAATCAAAAATTCAATTGGGTGATTCTGATTTTTATCTTGACCCTGAAGTTTTTCCGAATTTGCGCAACTACAAGGGTAAGACTTTAATCACTACTTCGGGCGATACTTTGCTTGGGGGCGACGATAAGTGTGGTGTGGCTGAAGTTGTCACTTTAGCAGAATATTTATTGGCTCATCCTGAAATTAAGCACGGTAAAATCAGAATTGGCTTTACTCCAGATGAAGAAATTGGTACTGGCGCACCTCGTTTTGATGTTGAAGATTTTGGAGCGGAATTTGCCTTTACTTTAGACGGCGCCGCACCTGGAAAATTAGACTGGGGCACTTTCTCAGCTGCAACTTTTGCTCTTGATATTCAAGGCGTTAACGTTCACCCATCGGTTGCTAAAGACCAAATGATTAATGCGATTCAAATCGGAATTGATTTTCAAAATCAATTGCCTAGTGCAGAAGTTCCTGAAAAAACTGCTGGTCGTGAGGGCTTTTTCCATTTAACTCATTTCGAAGGGACAGTTGACAACGCCCGCTTAGAATACATAATTCGTGATTTTGAACGTGATGGACTTGAAAACCGCAAAAATTTAGTTAAAGAAATCGTTGCTAAGATGAACAAAGAGTTTGGGACTGAACGCATCAAGCTGACGATGAGGGACCAATACTATAACATGGCTGACGAACTTGCAAAGCACATGGACATTGTTAACTTAGCAAGAGAAGCTTATCATCAAGAAGGGCTCAATGAAATCAATGAGGAGCCAATCAGAGGCGGTACGGACGGTGGTCAATTGACATACCGCGGTCTACCATGTCCTAACTTGTTTTCTGGTCAAGAAAACATGCACGGCAGATACGAATATACTGTTCTTGAATCAATGTATAAGGCAGTCGATGTATTGGTTAGAATCGCAGAACTGAATGCCGAAAAAAATAAATAGTGAAACAAAATTGACCTGAATTGGCTCTTTCTTAAATTGCGCTTAAAACTGATAAAGCTTGATCTGATAAGAAAAAGTCTGACGAAAGTAAAACCCAAAAATAATACACAACTAGTCTAAAGGGTGATAAAAGCTTATAAAATCATTGAAATAAGTGGTTTTATGAGCTTTTTGGTTTTTTCTGGAGCTAAAAGCAGTTGGCGTGGAACGGCGTTAGAGATAAAAGATCAATTTAAGAAAAAAAAGATTGCACAATTGCTTCAAGTAGGATATTATTACAGTGTATTAGAAATGTAATACAGTTACAAAGGATGGTGGACTTGTGGAATTTAAAGATAACGTGCCCATTTATCTGCAAATTAAGCAATATCTTTACCGACAAATTATTATCGGTAAATTAAAGCCTGGAGAAAAAATCCCTTCAGTTCGTGAGCTGGCTGTTAAATTAACGGTCAACGTCAACACGGTACAAAGGGCACTCCAGCAGATGAATGCTGAAGGCATACTATATACAAAACGTGGTGAAGGTAATTTTGTTACAGAAGACACGACATTGCTTGAACAGACAAAGCAAAATTTAATTAACGAAGAATTGGGTAAGTTTGTCCAGAGCATGAATGCCTTAGGAGTAGCTGATGAACAAATATCGTCACTCCTGTCAGAGTATTTAAAATAACCGCTTTTCTTATATTTAAGAAAAGACAAGCAGAACTGTTTACCTTGATCGGAGGAATGACTTTCGCTCAATTAAGTTAAGGAGTTAGGGGAGTGAAATAGCTAATGGAAAATGTTCTCGAAATTAAGAATCTAAACTATAAGAAAAATCAACGTACAATATTGAGCGAGATTAACCTCAGTTTAAAGCCTGGGAAGATTATTGCCTTATTAGGCGAAAACGGAGCTGGTAAGACTACCCTAATGCGTGTGATTGCCGGCGTTGCCAAAAACTATCGCGGTCTAGTCAACGTTTCAGGTGAAGCCAAAGACTTTAAACGGAAAGCTCATCTTTCTTTTACGGAGAGTCTCAACGGCTTTTCTGGTTCTCTCAAAATAGACCAAGTAATCAATTTATATGAACATCTTTACGATGACTTTGATCGCGAACAGTTTGAACAGCTGTTTAAGTTTATGAGATTAAGCAAAAACCAACGTTTATCACAACTTTCAAAGGGAATGCGGGAAAAATTAGTAATTGCATTAACTTTTTCAAGAAAAGTTGACCTTTACTTATTGGATGAGCCGTTTTCAGGAATTGATTCGATGGCACGTAAGCAAATTATCAATTCGCTTATTCGCTGGAAGGATGAAAAGGCAACCGTGTTAATTTCCGATCACTTTGTTAATGAAATTACCGCTATTCTCGACGAAGTGGTAGTGATCAAAAATAAAACAATTTTGACTCATCAATCTGCCGAAGCAATTCGAGAAAAAAATGAAAGCATTGAAGACTTTTACGAAAGCCTTTATCAAATGGAGGAAGAATAATGTTTGGTCGCTTTTTTACAGTAACCCTTAACGGAAAAGTTAAACGGATTAATTTAATTGTGTTTTGGCAGATAATTTCAACAATTTTATTAACTTTCTTTACCTTTTTTGATCTAGTTCATTTGAGAGTAAATGACCGAAGTGTCAGTCCATTTTTGGGAGGACTCGAAATTTTCTTCTCTACGGCGATCGTTCTTTGCTTTTTATTATATATTATGACCTGTATTGATACTGAACGAATTAACAGCAATGAGTCGTATAGATTAATCCCACTTAGCGATATTAAGTATTATCTTGGCAACCTTTTAAGCTCCGTAACATCATTTCTTTATTTTATAGTTATTGAAATAATTTGTTTCGTGATTTTTGCTGGCGCAACATATACCTTAGATCAGAAATTTCAAAGTGATGTAAACACATTCTTTAATCGTTTCGATTCACCAGGTTTTTTTGGCGCACCAAAAGATGTAAGGGCCGTTGCGTGGATCGCAGTAAATTTAATTATTTTTCTGATTTTGCTGGCCTTTCTAATTTACTTTTTTATTAGTTTTTTGAATCTTTCTAGTCGAGCAATAATCGATTTTCTCCCTGGTTTTCCAAGCAAAACATTTTTAACTATCAGTAGACTTTTCATAATTGTCTTACTCTGCTGGATATTTAGCAAAATTGCCAATTTTGTAGGAGAATTTTATCAAACTCCGTTAGACCTCTTTTTAACTGGTCTTCAGGGGGAGTCTTTAAATCTACTTGCTCTTTCTAATCTTGGCATGCTGGTTTTTACCTTGCTTTTTCTTGCAATAAACCTGGTTCTGTTTACAAACTTTTTTGAGCCCAATGAGAAAAGATAAGCTTTTGATCTTGACAGGCGTTCACTAGTAAAAGACGATGTCAGCTGCCAAAGCAGTTTGTTAAATTATCGAGAAGGACTAATCTACTTTGAAAAAGGATTGGTCTTTTTTTAAAAACGAAAGGCATTGTCAGAGTTTTTTAATAAAGGGATTGTCAGCACCGTGGTTTAGGTTTATCATAATAGTGTAATAGAAACATAATACGGTATGAGCTGAGAAGTTGCATAGATTAGTAGTCATCTTAAGTTTACTGTCAATTTAAGCAGTACTAAGAGTCGCAAGTTGTGTTCATTCACAGTATGACCTAAAAAAGTTCTATTTGCCTGAAATTAGCTTTACGCTTAATTGTTAACGTGAATTCTGTACATCCAATTCATTTAATCAATGGATGACGAAAAAATGCTGTCAACCAAAAATCAGGTAGAAGATTTTGTTACGGAGGATATTAAAATGCTTGAGCAAACGAAACACCAACTAGTTGAAATTGAACTAACAAAATTTGTTGAAGCTATGCAGTCATTAGGAGTCAGCGCTCAACAAATTGATTTATGTTTGAAAAATTATTTGAAGTAGGAGCAATTCAATGGAAAATCTGTTAGAAATCAGAGACTTAAGTTATAAAAAGAACCAAAAAGCAATTTTAAAAAATGTCGACTTGACGCTCAAGCCTGGAAAAATAGTCGCACTTTTAGGAGAAAATGGGGCAGGAAAGACAACCTTGATGCGCATTATTAGTCAAACTGCTAAAAACTATCACGGCAGCGTGATCGTGGCGGGGAAGATCAATGAAGCGGATATCAAAGAGCATTTGTCATTTAGCGATAATTTGGCTGGCTTTGGTGAATTAAGCAGGATCAAGCAGATTGCTAAATTTTACCAGGTTATTTATCCAGATTTTGATGAAGATGAGTTTGAGCAATTACGCCAGTTTATGAATTTAAGTAACGATCTGCGCCTAGCGGAAATGTCAAAGGGGATGAGGAAAAAGTTAGTTATTGCATTAACCTTTGCCCGGAAGGTTGATTTGTATTTACTTGACGAGCCTTTTTCGGGGATTGATGCAATGGCACGCAAAAAAATCATTAATTCGATTATTCTTTGGAAAGCCGAAAATTCGACCATCTTGATTTCGGACCACTTTGTCAACGAGATTGATGCGATCTTGGATGAAGTAGCGATTATTAAAGATAAGACGGTCTGCGCACACAAATCGGCTGAGGAAATAAGAGCTAATAATGAAAGCATTGAAGAATATTATGAAGGCTTATATTTAAAGGAGGAAGAATAATGGCAACTTTTTACCGCAGTTTTACGGAACTGCTTAAACTTAAGTTTAAAAAAGCCAACTGGTTAATCTTATTTGGTGTGTTGGGCTCCCTACTGCTAAATCTGTTTAACTCTATTAATAGGGGAACACTGATAGGTGATCGACCGGGAGGCCTTAGTTTTGTCCATAATTGGGCACTGCTTTACTCAATTTTTGCTTTCTTTTTGTTCTTTGCTTTTTACTGTTTGCAATACTTTACTCATTTCCACGTTAATCGAAGTCAAACTTGGCGTTTAATTCCGCTTAGCAGTATGAGACTATATTGGGACAACTTACTAACATCCTTTGTTGCAACAGTTGGTTTTGCAATTTACGAGCTGCTTGTGCTTGCGGTCTTAACCCTACTGGGAATGCTGACCGATAAGGTCCTTCGTTACAATATCAATGAGATTTTTCAGAGTATTTTTAATGGTTCTTATGTGATTAATTTTAAAGTTATTCTTCCAAATACATTAGGTGTTTTACTAGTCCTGATTTTAACTGGCTTTTTCTTTTACCTGCTGGTTGACTTTATCTGCTTTAGCAGTCAAACGTTGGCAAATTTTATCCCAGGAAATAATGTTAAAATCTACAAAAATATTATCTTTCTACTCTTGCTGATCCTAATGTCATGGTTGACAGCCTCAGCTAACCTCTACGTAAAGGACATCTTCCTTTATCCATCTATGTATTTATATGGGGAGGTAAGTAGAACGTTTATTAATCTATCAAAAGCAGCTATCATAATGATTATTTTTGACATGATTTTTCTACTACTTGATTTATTCCTATATAAAAAGTATTACGAAGCTACGCCAAAGTAAAATAACTAAGTAAAAAGACATCAGAGCTGACCCTGATGTCTTTTTTAGTTTGGCGGCTTTAGTGATTAGCGGTTAGGTAATCATAAAGCTGATTAATTTCCTCAGGAGCAAATTCTCCTTCACCTGTTTTCATTGCATGAATTTTCTCAACTGAAAGGTGGCTAGCAAAGGCTAAGTCAGTGTCAGTAACGTGATGCTTTATTTGAAAGTTAATAATTGCATCCGACAATTCTTCTATTTGCTGCTTCATCTTTATTTCTCCTTTTTCAATTTAATTTTAGCGAAATGTTGACTAAATTAAAAGGGAAGTATTTGTTAATAACCTTGGATTTTGTTAAACGGCCAGTATCTTAACTTAACCTTGCCGACCAAATTTTCACGTTTTACCGGGCCAAAAAGGTGAGAGTCTTTAGAAATGTCACGATGATCGCCCATGACCCAATAGTAGCCCTTAGGAACTTTATAAGTAAAGTTACTGGTGTAGGTGTAACCGGAGCTATTTGCTGCTTTCTTGTATTGATTATTCAAGTATGGTTCAGCAATTTTCTTACCATTGACATACATTTGATCATTCTTAGACACCAGCTTATCGCCAGGAAGGCCAATCACACGTTTGATATATAACGCACCTGGGACATCATTAGCTGCCTTAGGAGCTAACAAGACAACCACATCGTTTCGTTTGGGCGTGAAGTGGCGCACTGAGATTAAGCGATCGTTAGGTTCAAAGCTTGGCTGCATCGAAGGTCCCGAGACTTCGTCATTGGAAAGAACAAAGTGAAAGACCAGGTAAAAAACACCTAAAATCACTGCCACCATGACGACAATATCTAGGATAAATTTGCCTAAACTCTCTTCTTCTTGTTCTTGCTTTTTAGCTGTCCGTTTTGTCATAAAATCTTCTCCCTAAATCTAAATTAAAAACTTCGTATTTATGTAAATGGCCGATTGCCAAAAATTCTTCGCTGGATAAACTAAATCCTTATTCCATCATTAACTTGACAATTCCGTCAATCAAGGTGAAATAAGATTAGGCCATCGCTTTAACAATTTCCAACTCTTAAAAATGAATTTCAATTGGCATTTACCATTGATATCTATTTTATCATTTTTCAAAAGGAATTGTCTTTTCTGCAATTAATTAGCAATTGAATTTGGCCTGTGGCTTGATTGCAGAGCCGGTTAATTGAAAAAAATTTAGCTAATCAAATTATCAGCTTTAAAATATGCTTGTTTATTTGATTACTTTTTATTATAACTGAAATCATTTCACTTGAATGGTAAAATCAATACTAGGTATTTAAGTATGACAGATTTTTTAGATAAAATTAACCGGCTTGATCGTGAACTTCAGTTGCCTGAAGTTCATCAGCAAGTTAACGAGCTAAAGCTCATCGTTAACTGTATTAAACAAAGGCAAGTTTTAAAAAATGCGCCGCAACCTTTGGGCTTCTATCCAGATGAACTGGAAAAGCTGCAAAATGGTTTAAAACCGCAGGCAAGAGGGGATTTAACCGTTTTAAATCACTTGCTCAACGGATTGCGGCAATATTTATCGATTAACTATGGAATTTGGTCCGTCCCGAATTTGACGACCGCTAAGCTGATTAAAGATCAGTTTCAAATCACCAGCGCTTTAGAAATTATGGCGGGCAACGCATACTGGTCAAAGACGTTTGCCGAGGTGGGAATCAAGACAGTTGCGACTGATTCACTTGAATGGGCACGCACCTCTAAAACGGGCGGTAAACCTTTTTTCAAACTCGCAAATAAAACTGCGGTGAGTGCGATTAAACAATTTACCGGAGTTGATTTGATTTTTTGCTCGTGGGCTCCTAACTTTGACCAAAGTGATTTATTGGCAATCAAAGCCTGGCGCAAATATCATCCCGCTTGCCATCTATTGTTTGTTGGTGAGCAAAACGGTGCAACTAATTCGCCGGCCTTTTGGCACCAGGCACGATTTTGCCATTCAAAAGAATTAACGATTATCAATCGCTCATTTAGCAGTTTTGACTTTATTAAGGAACAAATATTTGAGATAAAACATGAGAACTAAAAAAACCTTTTTATTTTTACTAACTTTTTTGGCTATGCTTGGAATTGGAGCAATGCTGTCAAACATTCAATCCCAAAAGGCCAATCAGCTATTGGAAGCATATGGACTGAGCAACAATACACGGTATTTTAAGCTTCAGAACAACCAAAATGTCAGTACGTTTTTGCAGTATTTGGAAAAGCAATTTCCGCATAATAA